>CAZOUC010000042.1:0-11012 GCA_964582825.1 uncultured Enterobacteriaceae bacterium
CAACGCATCCTCGACGAGGCCGTGCGCAACCTGTACGACGGCGTTGCGCTCAAGGACCTGAACACCTCGCTGGTGATGACCGCGCGCGCCTTCGTCGAGCAGGAGCCGAACTACTCCTACGTGTCGGCCCGGCTGCTGATGGACGGCCTGCGCGCCGAGGCGCTGGATTTCCTCGGCATCGCCCGCAACGCCACGCAGACGGAGATGACCAGCCTCTACGCCCGGGTGCTGCCCGTCTACATCGACCGGGGCATCGAGCTCGAACTGCTCGACCCGCGCCTGCGCCAGTTCGACCTCGAAATGCTCGGCCAGGCGCTCGACGGCGACCGGGACCAGCTGTTCACCTACCTGGGCCTGCAGACCCTGTACGACCGCTACTTCCTGCACAGCGGCGAGACCCGCTTCGAGCTGCCGCAGCTGTTCTTCATGCGGGTCGCGATGGGCCTGGCGATGGACGAGGCCGATCGCAACGCCCGGGCGGTCGAGTTCTACCGACTGATCTCCTCCTTCGACTACATGTGCTCGACGCCGACCCTGTTCAATGCCGGCACCCTGCGCCCGCAGCTCTCGTCCTGCTACCTGACCACGGTGCCCGACGACCTCGACGGCATCTACCGCTCGATTCACGACAACGCGATGCTGTCCAAGTGGGCCGGCGGCCTCGGTAACGACTGGACCCCGGTGCGCGCCCTCGGCGCCTACATCAAGGGCACCAACGGCAAGTCGCAGGGTATCGTGCCGTTCCTCAAGGTCGTCAACGACACCGCCGTCGCCGTCAACCAGGGCGGCAAGCGCAAGGGCGCCGTGTGCTCGTACCTCGAGACCTGGCACCTCGACATCGAGGAGTTCCTGGAGCTGCGCAAGAACACCGGCGACGACCGGCGCCGCACCCACGACATGAACACGGCGAACTGGATTCCGGACCTGTTCATGAAGCGCGTGGTCGCCGACGAGGAGTGGACCCTGTTCTCGCCGAGCGACGCCCCCGACCTGCACGACCTGGTCGGCAGCGCCTTCGAGGCCCGCTACCTCGAATACGAGAAGATGACCGGGACCGGCGAGATGAAGCTGTTCAAGCGGGTCCGGGCCCAGGACCTGTGGCGCAAGATGCTCGCCATGCTGTTCGAGACCGGGCACCCGTGGCTGACCTTCAAGGACCCGTGCAACCTGCGCTCGCCGCAGCAGCACGTCGGCGTCGTGCACTCCTCGAACCTGTGCACCGAGATCACCCTGAACACCAGCGCCGACGAGATCGCCGTGTGCAACCTCGGCTCGATCAACCTGGCCAACCACGTCGGCGAGAACGGCCTCGACGAAGACAAGCTGCGTGACACCGTGCGTACCGCCGTGCGCATGCTCGACAACGTCATCGACATCAACTACTACGCCGTGCCCGCGGCCCGTGCCTCCAACCTGCGCCACCGCCCGGTCGGACTCGGCCTGATGGGCTTTCAGGACGCGCTGTACAAGCTCGACATCTCCTACGCCTCGGACGACGCAGTCGAGTTCGCCGACCGGTCGATGGAATCCATCAGCTACTTCGCGATCGAGGCGTCCTCGGACCTGGCCACCGAGCGCGGTTGCTACTCGAGCTTCGAGGGCTCGCTGTGGAGCCGCGGCATCCTGCCGATCGACTCGATCCGTGTGCTCGAGGAGAACCGCGGCAGCGAGTTCATCGAGGTCGACCGCAGCGAAACCAAGGACTGGACCGGCCTGCGCAACCGCGTACGCGTCCAGGGCATGCGCAACTCGAACGTGATGGCGATCGCGCCGACCGCGACCATCGCCAACATCACCGGGGTGTCGCAGTCGATCGAGCCGACCTATCAGAACCTCTACGTGAAGTCGAACCTCTCCGGTGAGTTCACCGTGGTCAACCCCTACCTGGTGCACGATCTCAAAGAGCGCGGCCTGTGGGACAAGGTCATGGTCAACGACCTCAAGTACTACGACGGCAGCGTGCAGAAGATCGAGCGGGTGCCGGACGACATCAAGCTCAAGTACCGCACGGCGTTCGAGGTCGAGCCGCGCTGGCTGGTCGACGCGGCCAGCCGCCGCCAGAAGTGGATCGACCAGGCGCAGTCGCTGAACCTGTACATCGCCGGCGCCAGCGGCCGCAAGCTCGACCTGACGTACCGCATGGCCTGGTACCGCGGCCTGAAGACCACCTATTACCTGCGCGCCCTCGGCGCCACCGGGATGGAGAAGTCGACCGTCAACGGCAGCCAGCTCAACGCGGTCAATGCCGGCAGCGCCGACGCCACGAGCGCCGGGCCGGCCGAGGCGCCGAAGGCCTGCGCCATCGACGACCCGGACTGCGAAGCCTGCCAGTAAGCGCCGGCCCCGATAACAGCAAACCTGCGAGAGGACACCACCGACCCATGATTTTGAGCTGGGAAGAATACGATCGCGAAGAAAACGCCGCCGACAACGTCGTGGCAGAAGCAACCCTGAAGGCATTCGAGGCCCGGGACAGCGCCGAAGCGGCACAGCAGTCGGTTTTCGACGTCGCCCGCGAACCGGCGCCGGAGCCGGCGGCGGCTGCCGCGGCGCCGGTACCGGCAGAAGCCCCCGCCGACGCGGCCCCCGCCGGCAGCATCGAGGCCGCGGCGCGCGCCGTGGCCGAACTCGACGTCGCGCCCGGGCTCGAGGAGCTCGAAATGGGGGCGGCCCGCGTCGAGGTCGACGACAAGCGGATGATCAACTGCCGTGCCGACCTCAACCAGCTGGTGCCCTTCAAGTACGACTGGGCCTGGCAGAAATACATCGACGGCTGCGCCAATCACTGGATGCCGCAGGAAGTGAACATGAACAAGGACGTCGCCCTGTGGCGCAGCCAGGACGGGCTGACCGCAGACGAGCGGCGCATCGTCATGCGCTCGCTGGGCTACTTCTCGACGGCGGACTCGCTGGTGGCGAACAACCTGGTGCTGGCGATCTACCGTCACATCACCAATCCCGAATGCCGCCAGTACCTGTTGCGGCAGGCCTTCGAGGAGGCGATCCACACGCACGCCTACCAGTACTGCGTCGAATCGCTCGGCATGGACGAGGGCGAAGTGTTCAACATGTACCGAGAAGTCCCGTCGGTCGCGCGCAAGGCGGCCTGGAGCATCTCGCACACGCACGCCCTGTCCAACCCGAACTTCAAGACCGGCACCTTCGAGGACGACCAGGAACTGCTGCGCAACCTGGTCGGTTTCTACGCCGTCACCGAAGGCATTTTCTTCTACTGCGGTTTCACGCAGATCCTCAGCATGGGGCGCCGCAACAAGATGACCGGCGTCGCCGAGCAGTTCCAGTACATCCTGCGCGACGAGTCGATGCACCTGAACTTCGGCATCGACGTGATCAACCAGATCAAGCTGGAAAACCCGCAACTGTGGACCGAGTCGTTCCAGCAGGAGGTCATCCAGATGATCCTGGAAGGCACCCAGCTGGAGATCGAGTACGCGCGCGACACGATGCCGCGCGGCGTGCTGGGCATGAACGCGGCGATGATGGAGGAATACCTGCGCTTCATCTGCAACCGCCGCCTGACCCAGCTCGGTCTGTCCGAACAGTTCCCGGGCGCGGAAAACCCGTTCCCCTGGATGTCCGAAATCATGGACCTGCGCAAGGAGAAGAACTTCTTCGAAACGCGGGTCACGGAATACCAGACCGGCGGCGCCCTGAGCTGGGACTGATCCCGGCTCCGATCGCGCCCGCCCTTTCGGGGGCAACCCCAAACCGAGGAGGACCCGCCATGAGCCGCAGCAAGAAAGCCCCGCTGGATGCGGATACGATCCTGGTCACGCTGGATCAGATCGGCCACTCGATCGACGCGATGACCGAGGTCGTTAACCAGCTGCGCCAGTACCTCGACCAGAATTTCGAGGACGAGGTCGTGGTCGACTTCGAATTCGATGAGGACGGCGCGCCGCTGTACGAGCGGGAGGAACAACTCATCCACTGACCCCGCACACGACCGGGCCCCGGTGACGGGGCCCGCCACTGCCAAGAGTCCTGGGGCTAGCCTGGGAGAACACGCTCGGCCACGGATCGCTGGCGTGGCCGCCAGGCAGATTCTCCCAGGCTAACCCCAGGGCTCTTGTCTCCGCGCCTAATCGGCGACGAATGGATTGCTCCTGCGCTCCTGGCCAAAGGTCGACGTCGGGCCGTGGCCGGGTATGAAACTGACGTCATCGCCGAGCGGCCACAGCTTGCCGCGAATCGAATCGATCAACTGCTGGTGATCGCCGCGTGGAAAGTCCGTGCGGCCGATCGAGCCGGCGAACAGCACGTCGCCGACGATGGCGATACGTTGGCTCCGGCTGAAAAACACCACGTGCCCGGGTGTGTGACCGGGACAGTGCAGCACCTCGAGTTCACTCTCCCCGACCCGTACTCGGTCGCCCTCCTCGAGCCAGCGGTCCGGCGTGAAGCTCTCGCACTCGCCGAAGCCGAACTGGCGGCACTGTTCCGGCAGGGTATCGATCCAGAACGCGTCCTCCCGCTGCGGTCCCTCGATCGGCAGCCCGTCGCGCCGTGCCAGCTCCGCGGTGGCGCCGGCGTGGTCGAGGTGGCCGTGCGTCAGCAGGATTTTCTTCAGCGTGCCCCCGCCCTGCCTGACCGCCGCGTCGATGCGGTCGATGTCGCCTCCGGGGTCGATGACCGCTGCCTCACCGGTCTGGTCGCAGACCAGCACCGAGCAGTTCTGCTGGAAAGGGGTGACCGGGGTTATCAGGAATTTCAGGGGCATGGGGATCCTCGAAGTCGGTTACGGCTGGCGCCGGGGACGCGGCCTTGCCTCGAGGGATCGTCAGAACCCAGGCCCGTATCGCAGCCGGCGACGCCAATTGTACCGTTACGTCGATGCCCGTTGAGCACAGCTCACGACGATCCCAGGACCTTCGCATTACGCGCGGGCGCACCCCGCGGCAGGCAGCGAGCCAGTTCGCTTGTCGGAGGATCACTCTGGTCTGGTGCGGCACGGCGCCGGAAGAACCTGCCGGCTCGTGTCAACGGAAGCGCCCTGATTCGCGTTGTGAAAACGGATCTTCGTCGGACCCGCCTTTCCGCGAGGATGGCGAATACTGACAACTGGAGGGCACCGTCATGATTTCCTTGCATCGCGCTGCCGCCGTTTGCGCGGCATTGCTACTCATCGGGGTGTCGGCCTGCGCCGAGTCCCAGCGCCTGGACCGACCGGGGCGCGACCGCGGTGCGCAAGCGGCGGAGGACCACGGCCTGCCGTTGGAAACGCTCCGCCACGACGGCCTCGACCGGACCTTTCTGATTGCAAGACCCGACAGGAATACGGCAACGGGCCTGTATCCGGTGGTGATCGGCCTGCATGGCGGCGGGCCCGGTGACGCCGCCACCGCGGCCGATGTCCAGCGCTTTCATGAAATCGACGCCGGCGAGCCGTTGCTCGTGGTCTATCCCAACGGCATCGGCGCGGAGTGGAATGACGGGCGTGGCGAGACCTTCACGCGCCACGGTGACCCGACCGCCGACGACGTCGGGTTCCTGGCGGCGCTGATCGATCACCTGGTCCGGTACGAAGCCGCGGATTCCTCGCGCATCTACATGGCCGGTGCGTCCAACGGCGCCATGATGAGCCATCGGGCGGGCTGCGAGCTTGCGGAAAAACTGGCCGCCATCGCCCCGGTGATCGCGCCCATGCCGTCGAACACCGCGCGGGACTGCACGCCGCAGCGGCCGCTTCCCGTGCTGATGATTCTCGGCGAGGAAGACCCCTGGGTTCCGTTCGAGGGCGGCACCGTGGCGCCGCTCGGTCGGCCGTCGGGCACTGTCCTCTCCGCCGATCGAACCATGGCGCTCTGGGCCGAGGCGAATGGCTGCGCGCTGCGTCCGCAGGTCAGGCACGATACGCGCCGACCGGCAGGCGACGGCACGCGAATCCGCCGGGAAACCTATTGGCGCTGCGCGGCGGACACGGTGATGATCGTTATCGAGGGCGGCGGCCATACCTGGCCGGGCGCCGACCGGGGCTCGGGCCGCGCGGCGCAGCGGCTGGTCGGCCGCAACACGAGCCAGCTCGACGCCACAATGGAAATCTGGGCGTTCTTTCAGGACCAGCGCCGCTAGGCCCTGGACAGACCCCTGCGCCTCGGGAACGGGCGGCGCGGACCGGTCCGCGCCGCCCGGGCAGATCGGGTCGCAGCCGCCGCGACGGACGGGAGACTGGCCGGTTACCTGAGCCTGCTTTCCCGATCAGAACGTATAGCGTGCCTCCAGCCCCCAGGTTCGAGGCGCACCGAGCGAGTGATAAACCGCGCTGATGGGCGAAGTGGCCGCGCTGTCGATGGTGAACTGGGCGGTGACGTATTCCTCGTCGGTGAGGTTCTTGCACCAGAACTGGAGCGACCACTGCGCATCGGCACTCCGGTAGGTCAAGGAGGCATCGATCAATCCGTAGGCGTCCTGAACGTTCGCGACGCCCGTCTGGATGCTGGCGAGGGGCGTTTCATCGCGGTACTCGGCGTGCGCCGCCAGCGTCAGATCGCCGGCCTCCTGCAAGCCGAAGGTGTATTCGAACCCGCCTGACAGGGTGTACGGCGGGACGCTTTCGACCGATTGACCGGAGGCCACGCCGAAGCCAATGGCGCGGGCGCTGGGGTTGGTGTACTCGGCGTCGATGACCCCTACGGAAGCCTCGAGCCGCAGCGCCTCGACCGGCACCGGCACCAGCTCCGCCTCGACGCCCGTGGTCTCGATGTCAGCGATGGTGTCTATGATGGCGAGCGGCACGAAGCTGCCCGGGGGCACCTCGTTGAACACCGACTGCACGTCTTTCCAGTCCATGCGGTAGAGCGCCATGTTGAACCGGGCACGCTGGTTCCAGAACGTCGACTTCAGGCCGACTTCGTAGTTCCACAGGGTTTCCTGGTCGAACAGGTCACCCGGTGAAGACGCAAAACTGTCGTTGAACCCGCCGCTCTTGAAGCCGCGGGACGCCTTGGCATACGTCAGGATGTCGTCGGTGACGGCAAAGTCCAGGCCGATGGCCGGGGTCGTGGCATCGAAGGTAGTCGAGGCCTCGGTAAAGGGGATTTGCGGGAGCCCGAAGAACTGGTTGGCCGGCGGGCTGTCCTGCACGTACGCGATACTCTTTTCCTCACGCGTATAGCGGATACCGGCATTCAGCTGGAGTCGCTCGGTCAGGCGGTACGTGATGTTGGCGTAGCCTGCAAGGGAATCGAGGTCGGTTTCCCCAACCGAGCGGGTATCACCGAACGGCGGGATCAACACGCCGAAGGCGATCAGCAACTCTGCGGGCAGACCGACGATCGTCGCGAGCAGGTCGTCGCTTACCAGGGTCTCGTTATTGAGTTGCGACGAGAACTCGTTGACCGTCTCCTGTGTGTAGTACGTGGCGCCGACGATCCACTGAAGTGCGTTGTCGTTCTCCGAAGAAACACGGATTTCCTGCATGAAGGAATCCATTTCCTCGGGCGCCTCGCGAATCGTGATCGGGACTTCCGTGTTGTCGGCATCGTAGCTCTGGAAGTAATCGTGGGTGCGAACGGCCGTGATCGATTTCACCGCGATACCATCAAAGGACAGGTCAGCGGTCAGCGACGCGCCAAAGCTCTCCAGCCGCTCTACGCCCTCGAAGTCCTGGCTGATGGTGCGATCGAAAGGATCCGCATCGACCAGCGCCGGTCCATTGGGCTGGAAGAGGCTCAATGGTCCGCCCGGCGGGTTGTTGTAGCCGGCGATGTCGTAGGTTCGGGTCGTCTGGTCGACCTCCCGGTAATCGAAGGCCGCAGTCAGGCGCAGGTCCTCGCTTGCGTCGAGTACGAACTTGGCGCGCAGCCCCCAATTGCCCTCGGTGTTGACGTCATTGCCCGTATGGAGGTTGTCCACGTATCCGCCACGGTCAACGTAAGAGGCTGACAGCGACGCATACAGGCGATCGCGCACCACGGGTCCACGGACTCCGGCGCGCAGGCGGATCAGGTCGTAGTCACCGTAGGTGGCCTCGGCATAGCCCTCGATGTCGTTGCCCGGCGTCGGTGTGATGATGTTGATCAGGCCGCCCAGCGCGTTGCGCCCGAACAGCGTTCCCTGCGGCCCGCGCAACACCTCGACGCGCTCGATATCGAACAGATCGAAGTGCTGGCCGACGTTGTTGCCCATGTAGACTTCGTCGATGTAAACCGCCAGCGGCGAGTCCATCCCGGCATTGCCGGCCGAAGGATTCGTCACGCCGCGAATGGAAGGCGCGTTGTTCTTCAGAGTCCCGTCCGAAACATAATTCAGGTTGGGCACCGCCTGGGCAAGGTCAGTCAGATCGATGATGTTGCGATCGGCGAGATCATCAGCTGAAAAGGCCGTGATCGAGATAGGCACATCCTGGATGTTCTCCTGGCGCTTCTGGGCCGTGACGAGCACTTCCTCGATCACGTCGACGCCCTCTCTGGCATCGACGCCTGCGGCGCCGCATACGATGGCAGACGCCACGAAACCGACAGCCGCGGTGTTGACGCTGCGGGTACGTGAACGAGACGGTGAGTGACTGGCGTGCATCTGGCTTTCTCCTGGACCTGTCGCCCGAGTTGAACGGTCGTTTTCTATGCCGGCGAAGCCGGGGTGGGTTTCGACAGTCTCGCCTCAGCTGTTGCCGGACGAAATGCCGAAAACGGGTGAAACAGGGCGTTATTGTTAGGCGCTGTCAGCGCATTTTCCCGTCTTTCAAGTCTACCAAACGTTTGGTTAGTGTCAATCGGACGGCAGATACAGGGCCCGGTCGAGGGTTCGACGCGGCGTCCGGGACACCGGACACCCATCCGTTCGGCGCAAGCTGGGGACTCCGCGACCCGGGCTGGCCTCGGCAGAGCCCGGAGAATCTGGCAGATCGGCAGATGAAGTAGACTCAGTTGCTTGTTCCCGGGCGTTCCACGCCCTGCTCGAGCAACAACGCTCAGCGTCACAGCCAGACCGACCAGGAGTTCCCGGTGCCAGGACAATACCCCGACAGAATTCGCACTCTGCCCGCCTATGACGGACGCTTTGACGCCTACCGGCTCTGCGCGGAAGGGGCCGACGTGCTGTTTGCCTCGTATCCTCGCGGAACCCGCATTGCGCCACATGCCCATGAAACGGATAACTACGGCGTCATCATCCGGGGGGAACTGATCCTGACCGTGCAGGGACGGGTCGAGCGCTATGGGGTCGGCGACTGGTACCACGTCGCGGCGGGCGTCGAGCACGCTGCCCGCTTCGAGCAGGACACCGACGAGATCGAGTTCTGGTTCGAGCCCGGCGCCGAAGCGACGAACCGGGACGCGCAGGCCGGTGGCGGCCCAGACTGCTGACAAGCACGGACCCCTGCAGGGCCAGGGCCGGCCATGCGTGGCGGTCACGTCGCGGACTGTTCAGGCGCGCTGCCTGGGTCGGGACGTTGCGGCGGCGGTCAGACCCGCGGCGGTCGGGGAAACAGGACCGGTGTGGCCTCGAGGTAGGCGCGGTATTGCGGATCGTCTCCCCAGCGCTGCTGCGCATGACGCTCGAGCAGCGGAATACCGCTGACCCGCGTCAGGAGGAAATAGACGAACAGCGGCGATACGAGCGTCACGTACTGCCAGCCCTGCAGGGCCGGAGCGGCGATCAAGGCAATCCCACACCACAGCAGGATCTCGCCGAAGTAGTTGGGGTGCCGTGACCAGGCCCACAGACCATGCCGGATGAAGCGATCGCGATTGGCGGGGTCACGCCGAAAGGCGCGCTTCTGCCGATCGGCAACCACCTCGAACCCGAAGCCCGCCAGCCACAGCGCCGCGCCCAGCCAGGCGATCGGACCGAGGGGCAAGCTCGCCGTCGACGTCATTGCAGCGAGAGCGGCGCCGGCGGTGAACAGCACCCACAGGCCCTGCAGCGTCCAGGCCAGGAGAAATCGGCAGAAAAACGGCTTGATGCGGTCGAAGCGCCGGTCCGCTCCGGCATCACGGATGCGCAGGAACAGGAAACTGCCGAGCCGCAGAGCCCAGGTGGCGATGAGCGCAGCGAGCAGAATGGAACGGCTGTCGCCCTTGCAGCCGAGGGCGAAAGCCGTGACCGACAGGTAGGTCAGTGACCCAGCGAGGTCGTAGTAGCGTTCGGACTGGCGGAGATAGGCCGGGACGAAGACCACCCACTGCACGACGAAGGCGCCTGCGGCGGCGATGGCGAAAGCCGGCATTGAGCCGATGACGATGCCGTTCTGCGAGCCGGCCAAAGACAGCAGGGCCGCCAGGGCAAGTGCAATGGCGATGCCGACAATCGAGCGGACTGCGGTTGGTCTGTCCTGTTGCATGAGCGTGTCCTGAAGCCGTTGCCGACCTTGCCCGGCTCCGGCGAGCGGAGCCGGGGATGCGCTCCGCTACTCGAAGTTGTATTTGAGAGTCAGCCCGAAGGTCCGGGGCTGATTCGGGTAACCGCTGAAGCTGCCGGCCTGGGCCACCGACGGGAAGGCCTCCTGCAGGTGTTCATCCTCGTTGAGATTGCGTCCCCACAGATTGAACTCGACACCGTTCGCAAAGGTCATGCCCGCACTGGCGTTGAACATGTTGACCTCGCGCGACGCAACAGCGGCGGGAACCTGTTCGCCAAGCGCCACCTCGTCTTCATAAACGTGCTCGACGCGAACGTAGCTGAACGCGCTGCCGACCTGGAAGTCGTAGCTGACGCTGGTGTTGGTGGAAAGCTCGGAGATGCCTGCAGGCTTCTGGCCGGTCAAGTCTGTAGGCAAGCCGCCAGGACCTACGCCTCCGACGAAGTCATCGTAGATGGGATCGAGCCAGGTTGCCGCGAAGCCGATGCGAAGACCGCCCAGGGGCGCCCAGTTCAGGTCCAGTTCCAGGCCGTCCGTGGACTGCTTGCCCGCGTTCGTCAGCACGAACCCAGTCCCGGAAAAGGCATTGGACTGGAAGCCCTCGATCTCCTGCGTGAACAGGGCGAGGTTGACCGCGACCGTGTCCCATTCACCCTTCAGGCCGATTTCGTAGACGGTCGACTCCTCGGGC
>CAZOUC010000043.1:0-2514 GCA_964582825.1 uncultured Enterobacteriaceae bacterium
GCTCGGGACCTTCATCCTGTGGATGGGCTGGTTCGGCTTCAACGGCGGCTCGACCCTGAAGCTCGGCGGCATCGCGGTCGCCAACGAGGTGGCCAACGTGTTCATGAATACCAACGCCGCCGCCGCCGGTGGCCTGATCGGCGCCCTGGTGCTGGCGCGTCTGATGTTCGGCAAGGCCGACCTGACGATGGCGCTCAACGGCGCCCTCGCCGGCCTCGTGGCGATCACCGCCGAACCGGCCGATCCGACGCCGCTGATCGCAACCCTGATCGGCCTGGTCGGTGGCTGCATCGTCGTGCTCAGCATCGTCACCCTCGACAAGGTGAAGATCGACGACCCGGTCGGCGCCATCTCGGTGCACGGCGTGGTCGGCCTGTTCGGTGTGCTGGTCGTGCCGCTGACCGACGGGGACGCCTCCTTCGGCGGCCAGCTGATGGGCGCACTGGTGATCTTCGCCTGGGTCTTCCTCACCTCGCTGATCGTCTGGGGCATCCTCAAGGTCGCGATGGGCATCCGCGTCAGCGAAGAGGACGAGTACAACGGCGTCGACCTCGCCGAGTGCGGCCTCGAGGCCTACCCCGAGTTCACGGCCACGGGCTCGGTCAAGTAAGCCGGGCGAGAACAGAACTCCCTCTACTGAGCGCCTTCGGGCGCTCTTTTTTTTTCTGCTCGCCGGGCCTGGGGGCAGGGCTCGCACAGCGAAAGGACACAAGCCGGGGCGTCCCGCACCGGCTTGGTGCGCAGCTCGGCCACAGGGCCCATCCGAAGCGCTCGAGCCGCCCTCAAAAACACCACATTCTTTTAAAAATCAATAACTTGAAGAATATGGCGCGGCTCTTGCTCTGACTCCAACTCGAAAGTCACTCGCTTTCTGGACCTGGCACCAACGTCTGAGAACAGACGACCTTAGGAGAACTACACATGACCAAAATTCGACAACTGACTGCCGGCATCGCCCTCGTGAGCTGCACCGTGGCATCGACGAGCGCCCTCGCTGAAGTCTCCTTCAACGTCGGCTGGGCTTCCGAGTACTACTTCCGCGGCATTCTGCAGAAGAACTCCTCGGCCAGCGCCGGCGTCGACTACGAGGACAGTGGCTTCTACGTCGGTACCTGGGCGGCCGACGTCGGCGACGGCCTCGAGGTCGACCTGTATGGCGGTTACGGCATCGAGACCGAAGCCGGATTCTCGGCCAGCGTCGGCTACACCGGCTATTTCTACACCGGCGAGTTCGACGACACGTACCAGGAGATCAACCTCGGTGCCGGGTTCGGCATGCTCAGCGTCGGCTACTCGATCGGGCAGTGGGACGGCTTCGGCAACGAACAGGACTACACCTTCCTCGAGGCCACCATCGAGCACGAGGGCTTCTACGGCACCTTCGGTTCCTTCGGCGACGATTTCGATGGCGAGTACATCGAGCTGGGCTACGGCGTGACGATCTCCGATATCGACTTCGGTATCGCCGCGATCTTCAACAGCGACGAGCTGTCCGACCAGCTCGACTCGAGCGGCAACCCCGACGAAGGTCAGGCGATCATCTTCTCGATCGGCAAGACCTGGTAACGGCGCCCACAGCCCGAGCCGCTTGCGCAAGACCCCGGTGCCCCGGCGCCGGGGTCTTCGCATTTTCTGCGGCCAGTTGAAGGCGCGTCCGATCGGGGTCATGATTCGATCTCGCGCCGCTCGATCACGGCAGCCACGGCGGTCGCAGTTGCAGGGCAACGAGGGAGCAAGCTCATGAAACTGGTCACCGCCATCATCAAGCCGTTCAAACTCGACGACGTGCGCGAATCCCTGTCGGAACAGGGCGTGCAGGGCGTTACCGTCACCGAAGTGAAAGGTTTCGGCCGGCAGAAGGGGCATACCGAGCTCTACCGCGGCGCCGAGTACGTCGTCGACTTCCTGCCCAAGGTCAAGCTCGAGATCGCCGTAGACGACGACCGCGTCACCGCCGTCGTTGAAGCGATCTGCAAGGCCGCGTCGACCGGCAAGATCGGTGACGGCAAGATTTTCGTCCAGCCCCTCGAAGAGGTCGTGCGCATCCGCACCGGAGAGACCGGCAGCGACGCCTTGTAGGCCCGCTGCCAGGTCATAATGTTTCGGTCTAATGGCCGGAACGGCAATGAAAAATTCGTTTTTTACGGCTCATCCACGCTGATCTATAAATTACGCAGCGGCACGGTGCCGCACAGCCAGCCAGGCAGCGTGGGGAAGCAGGCCATGAGCGAAGCAGACGATCAGTCGCTGGGTAGCGACGAGGACTTCGATGCGGGCAGCGCCCGCCGCGAACGCAGCGACATGCACTCGGTGCGGGCCAGGAATCATCTGCGGGAGCAAATGCAGGCGGACGTCGAACGGTTTCTGCAGTCCGGTGGCCAGATCAAGCAGGTGCCGTCGCACGTCAGCGCCGAACGCCTGCAGTCGAGCGGCGAGGCGCTTTCGGAATCGTTCTGAGCTCAGCGGCTTTCGGCAGCCAGACGGCGTACCAGCGCCGGCAGTTCCCGGAAGCGC
>CAZOUC010000043.1:2524-10973 GCA_964582825.1 uncultured Enterobacteriaceae bacterium
CCGTCGGGCCGTTGCGGCAGCGGCCAGTCGGCGCCGTCCAGGTTGGCCCAGATCGCGCGGATGCCGAAATCCAGCGCCGCCGCGACGTCCTGTTCGACGTGATCGCCGACGTGCAGCATCTCGTGTCGTGACACACCGGCCCGTTCCCGGGCCATTGCGAACATCAGCGGATCGGGCTTGCTGGCGTCGACCTCCTCGGCGCGGATCGCGAAACTGAAGTAGGCCCCGAGTTCCAGGCGGAACACGTCGGCGTTGCCGTTGGTCAGCGCCGCGAGCTGGAATTCGTTGCTCAGTTCCAGCAGCGCTTCCTCGACGTCCTCGAACAGGTCGACCTCGTGGCGCGCGCCGATGAACACCTCGAACGCCTCGTCGGCCGCGCGCTCTGCCACGTCGTGCCCGAGGCCCGAATCGAGCAGCGCCGAGTACAGCGCAGCGCGCCGCAGATCACTGATGCGGTGGCGCAGTTCGGGGCGCTGCTCGATCAGGCTGCGGCGCAGCGCGAACAGCCGCTCCCGGGTCCAGGTCGACGCCAGTTCCGGGTAGCGGTCGTCGAGCCACTTCTCGACGCGTTCCTCGGCGCGCAGCAGCACCGGCTTGAGCGCCCACAGCGTGTCGTCGAGGTCGAAGGTGATCAGTTTGATCGACATCTTCAGTCCTTCTTGCGGCCCGACCGAGGGTGACTGGCGTCGTAGACTTTCGCCAGATGCTGGAAGTCGAGGTGGGTGTACACCTGCGTGGTGCCGATATTGGCATGACCGAGCAGTTCCTGCACCGCGCGCAGGTCGCCACTCGACTGCAGCAGGTGGCTGGCAAAGGAGTGGCGCAGCATGTGCGGGTGCAGCGGCACTTCCAGACCGGCCTGACCCGCGTAGCGACGGAACCGCTGCTGCACCGCCCGCTGGCCCAGTCGCCGGCCGCCGCGACCGACGAACAGCGCGGTTTCGGTCCCGGTCGCCAGTTCGCGGCGGGTCCCGAGCCAGGCCTGCACGGCGTCGCGCGCCTTGCGGCCTACCGGGACCTGGCGGGTCTTGCTGCCCTTGCCGGTGACCTGCAGCAGACCCGCGCGCAGGTCGAGGTCGACGAGGTTCACCGAGACCAGCTCGGACAGGCGCAGCCCGCAGGAGTACATCAGCTCGAGCATCGCCCGGTCCCGCAGCAGCAGGCTGTCGTCGGTCTCGGCGTGCAGCAGGCGCGCGACCTGGTCTGCGCCGAGCGCCTTCGGCAGGCGCCGCGGCGCCTTCGGCGCCTGGATACCCCGTGCGGGATTGTGCTGCAGCTCACCGCTGGCGATGCGGTGATCGAACCAGCTGCGCGTGGCAGACAGGAAACGGTGCAGACTGCGCGCCGACAGGCCGCGCCGATGCAGTCGGGCGGTGCAGGCGCGCAGGTCGCCGTCACGCAGTTCGTCGAGCCTGCCCAGCCCGTGCTCGGTGCAATAGTCGACCAGTTTTCCGAGGTCGCGCCGGTACGCGTCGACGGTATGTGGCGACAGACGACGGACGCTGCGCAGGTACTCGAGGAACTCGTCGAGGTCGGCGCGCAGCGGCGACGCCCCGCTCAGCTCGCCGGACACTCCCGCAGGCGCCGCACCAGCACGTCGGCGATGAAGTCGAGAAACAGAGTGCCCATGTCGACCTGGAAATAGTCCGGGTCGCTCGATCCGAGGGCCAGGATACCGCCGAGCCGGTCGCCGTCGAGCATCGGCACCACCGCGGCCGACTCGACGGCGTCGGCCTGCTCGGCGAACAGTTGCGCGCGTTCACCGCTGCGCAGCGGGCCGCACAGGCTGCGGCTCTTCTTGAACAGGTCGCGCAGGCTGGCGTCGAGCTGCTGCTGTTCAGGGCTGATGTCGGCATCGCGGAACAGGATGATGCTGCAGAAGTCGGCACCGACCTCCTGGCGCAGCAGCTTGCGCGCGCACTCGACCAGTTCGGCGCGCGAACTCTGCTCCAGCAGGTACAGCACGACTTCACGGGTCTTGCCGAACAGACGGTCGTTGTTACGCGCCGTTTCGACGATACGGGCCAGGCGGTGGCGCATGTCGATGTTGCGTTCGCGCAGCAGCGTGACCTGCCGCTCGACCAGCGACACCGCGGCGCCGGCCCGGTGCGGGACGTGCATCTCACACAGGAGCTGCTCGTGGCGACGGAAGAAATCGGGGTTGGCCTTCAGGAAGTCGATGACGTCCGACTCGGCCATGCCCCGCTCGGGCTCGTTGCCGTCGTTCAGGGCCTGGGCGCTCTCGTTAGCCTTCATAGCAGGATCTGTCCCTCGTAGACCGTCGCTGCCGGTCCGATCATGGTGACTTGCTGACCTTCACCGGGCCATTCGATGGTCAGGAAACCGCCGGGCAGGTTGACCTTGACGCGGGCGTCCAGGCGCTCGCGCAGTCGACCCGCGACGACCGCGGCACAGGCGCCGCTGCCGCAGGCGAGCGTCTCGCCGGCGCCACGTTCGTAGACGCGCAGGCGGATCTCCGACCGGTCGACGATCTCCATGAAGCCCACGTTCACCTGGCGCGGAAACCGCGCGAGGGCCTGGATCTTCGGCCCGAGCGTGGCGACCGGCGCATCCGCGACCTGCTCGACGACCAGCACCGCGTGCGGATTGCCCATCGAGATGGCGCTGAGTTCGATGTCTTCACCGTCGACCCTGACAGTATAGATGGCGGCGCGCTGATCTGCCTCGAAGGGCACGTCGGCCGGCTCCAGCCGCGGTTCGCCCATCTCGACGGCGTAGACGTTCCCCTTGACCAGACGCATCCGCAGGGGGCCCCCGAGCGTCTCCACGGACAGCTCGGTTTTGCCCGTCAGGCGCTTGTCGCGCACGTACTTGGCGAAGCAGCGCGCGCCGTTACCGCACTGTTCGACCTCGGCGCCGTCGCCGTTGAAGATGCGGTAGCGGAAGTCCATGTCGGGGTTCTGCGGCGCCTCGACCACCAGCACCTGGTCGCAGCCCACCCCGCGGTGCCGGTCGGTCAGCAGCCGGAACAGGCGGCGATTCAGGCGCAGGTTCTGGCCGATGCCGTCGAGTACGACGAAGTCGTTGCCAAGGCCCTGCATCTTGGTGAACTTGAGCAGCATCGTTCACTCCGGCAGGAGCGTCTCGCCGCGCATCAGGTCCTCGACCGTCTCGCGCCGTCTGACCAGGTGAGCCTCGTCGCCGTCGACCACCACCTCCGCGGCGCGGCCGCGGCTGTTGTAGTTCGAACTCATGCTGAAACCGTAGGCGCCTGCAGAGCCGACGGCAAGCAGGTCGCCTTCCTCGACACACAGGTCGCGCTGCTTGCCGAGAAAGTCGCCGGTCTCGCAGACCGGACCGACCACGTCGTAGCGCAGCGCCGGTCCCGGGCGTGCCCGTACCGGCTCGATGTCGAGCCAGGCGTCGTACAGGGCCGGCCGGATCATGTCGTTCATGGCCGCGTCCACCAGCGCGAAGCGCCGCTCCGGCGCCTGCTTGAGGTACTCGACGCGCGTCAGCAGCACGCCGGCATTGGCGACGATCGATCGCCCCGGCTCGACGAGCAGCGTCACCGCCGGGTCGTCGAGTCGCTGGCGGATCTGCGCCAGGTAGTCACCGGCGCTCGGCGGCCGCTCGTCGCGGTAGCAGACGCCGAGACCGCCGCCGACGTCGACATGGTGCAGCGCGATACCCTCGGCCGCCAGCGCCGCGCGCAGCTCCAGGACGCGTTCGAAGGCCGCGACGAACGGCGCGGCGTCGAGCAGCTGCGAACCGATGTGACAGTCGATGCCGATCACATCGATCGCCGGCAGACTGTCGGCCAGCCGGTAGGCTTCCAGCGCATCACGGAAGTCGATGCCGAACTTGTTTTCCTTGAGCCCCGTGGCGATGTACGGGTGGGTTTTCGCGTCGACGTCGGGATTCACGCGCAGGGATACCGGCGCGCGCGTGCCGAGTTCTCCGGCGACGGCGTCGAGCCGGCGCAGCTCGCTGGTCGATTCGACGTTGAAACACAGGATGCGGGCCGCCAGCGCCTGCGCCATCTCGTCCCGGGTCTTGGCCACACCCGAGAAGACGACCCGGGCCGGGTCGCCGCCGGCGCGCAGGACCCGGGCCAGCTCCCCGCCGGAGACGATGTCGAATCCGGCGCCCAGCCGCGCCAGCAGCTGCAGCACGGCCAGGCTGGAGTTGGCCTTGACCGCGTAGCAGACCAGGTGCGGCTGCCCGGCCAGCGCCTGCCGGTACGCGAGGAAGGCTTCCTCGATCGCCTGGCGCGAATAGACGTACAGCGGCGTACCGAAGCGTTCGGCCAGCTCGGCCAGGGCGACGTCCTCGACGTAGAGGCCGTCCGGCAGGCGACGCCAGCCGCGGCTCACGATCCCGGCTCCGCCCGGCTTCCTTCGTCCTCGTCGTCTTCAGCTTCGCCGCCGCCGGCTGTCGCCGCGGGCGGTTCCGGTTCCGCCGGGAGGTAGAGAGGCCCTTTCTGACCGCAGGCCACCAGGGCGAGCAACAGACCCAGCAGCAGCGTGCCGCGCAATGTGTTCATCAATTTCTGGAATCGTCGCAAACCCGCGAGTATAGCCGCAAAGCGCTACCCGGCGCGGGCCTTCACCTCGACGCTGCGGCGATCTCCTGCAGGGCGCGGTTGATTTCCTGCTCGAGCAGCAGGCGGTAGCGGAAGTAGTGACTGGTCTGGAGCGGCAGCTCGTTGTCGATCACGACCGCCGACAGGTCGAGGTCGGTGATGTAGAACGGGTAGGCCTCCCGGTCGGCGCGCAGCGACAGGATCATCCGCGCCGCCTGCGGAAAGAAATCGGCGCCGAGCCGGCGCTGCGACAGTTCGTGCTCGCCGCAGAACAGCGAGAACAGGATGTCGCCGTCGGGGCCGTACTTGGCGATCGCCTGGATCTTGGTGAAGCGGCTGCCGCGGGTCAGGTCGTCGATGTCGATCGGCACCAGGCGGAAGCGCGATTTCCGGCCGCCCTCGATGCGGTAGTAGCGCAGCGCGGAAATGCTGTCGACGCTGTAGCTGCGGTCGACCAGGGCCATGGTGTTCTGCCGGTACACGACCGAGGTCAGGAACTGGTGCGTTGCCTGCAGCGCCATCTGCTCGCGCCGCTGTGGCAGCGCGCAGCGGAAAAAACTGCCGAGTTCATCGACCAGCAGCAGGCCGAAGCCATCGCCCTGCGGCTGCAGGCAGACGGTGATGCCGCCGGGCTGCATGACCTCGCAGACCGCCGGCAGCGGCGAGTCGCGCAGCGCGTAGCGGTCGATGACCACCGGGTTCCAGCGCCGTTGCGCGGCACCGAGCAGCTGCAGGACCTGGGCCGTATCGCCGGCGCTCTGCGAGCGGGTCACGCCGTCGGCGTGCTGGATCATGTGATAGGCGTTCTCGACCTGCAGCAGGTAGCGGGTACCACGCGGCCGCTTGCCGCCGTAGAAGCACTCGGTCAGGTCGCCGAGCAGCTCCTCCACGCGGTGGGCGATGGCGGTGGCGCGGCTCGGGCAGAAGCAGTGCACGCCGAGCTCCGGCAGGCGTCCGTCGACGGCCGTCGACGCCAGCTGCAGGTAGTCCTTCAGGCAGCGCAGCAGCGCGTCCTCGCCCTGGTAGCGGGTGGCGACCAGTTCGCCCCAGCTGTTGCGCAGCACCGTCTCGATGTTCAGCACCAGGTTCTCGCGCAGCCCGCTGTAGCCGAGACTGTCGGTATGCTCGGAGAGCCTTTGCATGTCCTGGCTGTGCAGCTTGGCCATCGGGTCCACCGCCACATTGACGAACACGACCAGGTGGGTCGGGTACGCGGGTCGGCGGAACGCCTGCTCGTGCGTCTGCGCCATGGCGAGGTCCAGGGCTGCCACGTGCTGGCGCATCGCCTTGACCATGCCGGACAGTTCCTGGTAACGCAGGCCGTCGATCGCCTCGCGGCAGCTCAGGCGGGTGGACTCGTCGAGCACGCCGTTGAGCAGCGCCCAGATCAGCAGTTCGCTCAGGCAGGAGCCGGTGCGCAGCGGCGCGCGTTCCGGCTCGCCCCGGCCGGCGACCGCTTCGGGGAACAGTCCCCAGGGCGCCTCACCGCCGACAACCATGCCGTCGACGCGGCACACGGCGAGTTCCGCTTCCTGCACGCGGCTGGCGCGACCGGGATTGACGATCTCGATCTTGCCGGCCTTGCGCTCGAACGCCGCGTACAGGCGCCGGCCGAGGATCGACAGTTCCTCGGCGTTGATCGTCGTGCTGGTGGCGTTGGCGCGCGCGAAGTCGGACAGGAAGCGGTAGCTGGACGTCAGCTCGTTGACGAGGCGGCGACGCTCGCTGATCACGTCGTTGATGTTCCAGCGCTCGCGCGCGTCGAGCTGCTCGATCTTGTTGCGATCCCAGCCCCACTCGCGCACGAGCTTTTCCATCAGCACCCGCTGCCAGGACTTGACGCCGCGCTGCGGCGGGCGTGACAGGCGCTTGCCGACCTTGTAGTAGAAACAGCGCCTGACCAGTTCGAGGCGCTCGTCCTGGCCCCGCTGCTGCAGGTGCGCCTCGAGACGCCGGTACACCATCACGTAGGGATCGAGTTGATCCGCATCGGTGACGCCGTGGTAGATCGCTTCCTTGTACTGCGCGCTCAGCGTGACCGTGTCCGGCGCATCGGACGCGTAGACCTCGGTCAGCAGCAGCTTCAGCACCGACTTGTACGGTGACTCGATCGCCTTGTACAGCTGCCAGATGCCGCCGCCGACGAACTCGCCGGCCGGTATGCGGCTGATGCCGCCGAAGTCGAGGGTCTGGCCGCCGCGAATGAAGCGCTTGTCGAGCAGGGTTCGCGCGTAGTCGTCGTAGTGGTGCTCCTGGCCGGGTGGCACCAGCCACCAGATCGGGTGGTTGCCGGCCAGCAGGATACCGGTCCGGTAGAACTCGTCGAGCAGCAGGTAGTGCTGGGCGGTGCCGCAGTTCTCGCCGGTAAGGGACTCGCGCTGCCCGCTGCGGAACTTCTCGCCGCTCATCAGGAACAGGTGGGCCTCGACGCCGAGGCTGGCCGCCCACTCCGAGACGATCGCGGTCTTGCGCGCCAGCAGCCGCAGCGACTCGGTGTCCAGGGACTCCGGGTAACAGATCCACACGTCGAGGTCGCTGCCGTCCGAGTGCGCGATGGTGCCGGTGCTGCCCATCAGGTACACGCCCTGGATCCGTCGCGACGCGGTGCCCTGGCGCTGGTAGCTGAAGCTGCGGGCGAGCCCCTTGGCGCGGTCGACCTCGTTGCGGCTGGGCTCGTAGCCGATGACGCCGGCCGGCGTCTGGTGCGACACGTAGCCGGGCAACATCGGGTGATTGATGTGGAACAGGATCGGCAGGACGTCGAGCACCACCCGCTGGCGCTCGGGCAACACCGAGCGCACGCGCTCGAGACGCGTCGCGTTCACCGCCAGGAAGGCCTTTTTCGCCGTACGCAGGGTCTTGCGGTCGACGCCGTAGTCGATCGGGGCCGGCAGGCCGGTCGTGCTCATGGCCAGCAGTATAGGGCGGCCCGGACCAAGGCTCAGTCGTCCAGGGCGCGGCGGGCGGCAGCGGCGGCCTCGCGGACGCGGTCCGGGGCGGTGCCGCCGGCGTGACTGCGGGCGGCGAGCGAACCTTCGACACTCAACACGCCGAACACGTCGTCACCAATGGCAGGGGACAGGTCCTGCAGCTCCGCGAGGCGCAACTCGTCCAGACGCCGGCCGTTCGCCTGGGCGAGCGCCACGGCGCGCCCCACCACCTCGTGCGCGTCACGGAACGCGACGCCGCGACGCACCAGGTAATCGGCCAGGTCGGTGGCGGTCGCGAAGCCCTGCTCCGCGGCCTCGCGCATCACGCCGGCACGCACCTGGACTGCCGGCATCATGTCGGCGAAGGCGTGCAGGCAGTCGTACACGGTATCGACCGTGTCGAACAGCGGCTCCTTGTCCTCCTGGTTGTCCTTGTTGTACGCGAGCGGCTGGCCTTTCATCAGGGTCAGCAGCGCGACCAGGTGGCCGTTGACGCGCCCGGTCTTGCCGCGCACCAGCTCCGGGACGTCCGGGTTTTTCTTCTGCGGCATGATCGACGAGCCGGTGCAGAAGCGGTCCGGCAGCTCGATGAAACCGAACTGCGCCGAGGTCCACAGCACGAGTTCCTCGGCAAAGCGCGACAGGTGGGTCATCAGCAGCGCCGCGCAGGCGGTGAACTCGATCGCGAAGTCCCGGTCCGATACGGCGTCCAGGCTGTTGGCCGCGATCGCCTCGAAGCCCAGTTCGGCCGCCGTCGCCGCGCGGTCGATCGGAAAGGTGGTGCCGGCCAGCGCGGCCGCGCCCAGCGGCGAGACGTTGATCCGCCGCCGGCAGTCCCGCAGCCGGTCCCGATCGCGGGCCAGCATCTCGTTCCAGGCGAGCATGTGGTGGCCGAAGCTTATCGGCTGCGCCACCTGCAGGTGGGTGAAGCCGGGCATGGCGGTGGCGGCTTCGCGCTCGGCCAGGTCGACCA
>CAZOUC010000044.1:0-10952 GCA_964582825.1 uncultured Enterobacteriaceae bacterium
GCGCGTCCAGCACCCAGTCGTCCGCGTCGAAGGGCAGCCCCAGCCCGGCCAGCACCAGGAAGCGCGCCTCGTCGAGGGCGTTGTCGGTGCCGTGACCGTAAAACAGGCCCGCGCTCTCGAACCGCGACCAGCTCCAGCGCAGCCAGTCCCGGACCGTCCGCAGGTCCTCGATCGCCTGGTTTTTCATCGGCGTACTCCGCATCACCGGCGCAGTGTACGGGACCGGGGCCCTTTGCTACCATGCCCCGGCTTTTCTGCACCGGCGAGTCCTATGGAACAGGCCTTTCGAGAGATCATCGCTGCCGTCGACGACCCCGGGCGCGAAGGACTGGTCGACACCCCGAAACGGGCCGCGGCCGCCTTCGAATTCCTGACCCGCGGCTACCGGCAGAGTATCGACGAGATCGTCAACAACGCGCTGTTCGAGTCCGACAGCAACGAGATCGTCATGGTGCAGGACATCGAGCTGTACTCGATGTGCGAGCACCACCTGCTGCCCTTCATCGGCAAGTGCCACGTCGCCTACATTCCGACCGGCAAGGTGCTCGGCCTGTCCAAGGTCGCGCGCATCGTCGACGTGTTCGCGCGACGCCTGCAGATCCAGGAACAGCTGACGATGCAGATCGCCGAGACCGTGCAGCGCGTCACCCAGGCCGCCGGAGTCGGCGTCATCATCGAAGCCAAGCACCTGTGCATGATGATGCGCGGCGTCGAAAAGCAGAACTCGGTGATGAAGACCTCGGCGATGCTCGGCGCCTTCCGCGAGGACGGCGCCACACGCATGGAGTTCCTGTCCCTGCTCGCAATGAACCGCTGAGCGGCGCCCCGGCCTCAAGCTTCCGCGAGAAACCCGTCGATCATCTCGGCGATCTCCTCTGCCGCCAGGCGCTGGTGGCAATCGTGGTCGCCGTCGACGAAGCGCAGCCGCAGGTCCGGAAACAGCTCCCGCACCTGGGCCGCTTCCGGGCGGGCACCGAAGCCGCCGCGCGCCAGGATCAGCAGCGCATCGGCGCTGATATCGGCGAGGATCGCCCGGATCTGCGCTTCGTTCAGCTTCAGTGCCGACGCCAGGCGCAGGCGCGGATCGGTGCGCCACAGCCAGCCTTCACCATCCGCGAGCAGGTTGCGCTCGACGATCGGACGCACGCAGTCCGCGGCACTGCCGGTCGCCTGGCAACGGGCGTCGACCGCCTCGTCGACGCTCGCGAAGCGGCGCGGCGCGCCGGACGGCAGCGCGTACTGCACGGCAAAGCGGCGCAGCTGAGCGGGCGCATCGGCGTCCGCCATCGGCGGCGGATACACGGCATCGAGCATCACCAGCTTGGTGACCCGCGCCTTGAGCACCGCGGCCAGCAGCGAGGCGATGATGCCACCGCGCGAGTGGCCGAGCAGGACGAAGCGATCGAGTTCGAGCGCGTCGGCCAGCGCCACCAGGTCCGGCAGGTCATCCCAGATGTTGTAGCTGCCCTGCACCGGCCGATGCCCGCTGTGGCCATGGCCGGGCAGGTCGAGGCAATACACGCGGTGTGCGGTCAGCAGCGGCGCCAGACGATCGAAACTCGCGGCGTTGTCGAGCCAGCCGTGCAGGGCGAGCACCGGGGCGCCATCCGCCGGACCCCACACGCGCAGGGCGAGCTGCAGGTCGCGTACCGTCAGTCGAAGGTCTTGCGGGTTCATGCCGGAATTGTATCGCCCACCCTCGCCGGACGGCGCCTGCAGCAGAAGAAAACCCGCGCCGGGGCGCGGGTTCGAAGGCGGGCGCGGCGCACCGACGCCGCCCGGCGTCAGACGCTGACCAGCGAGTTGTCGGCGCCGATGCCGGCGGCAGGCACGTACTGTTCGGCGTCCCAGTCGTTTTCCCAGCGCTGGCCGTCGATCAGGAACTTGTACTGGTAACTCTGTCCGACCGGCAGGTCCAGCTCCGCCTTGAACACCCCGGACTTCAGCGGGCGCATTTCGATCTCGTCGGTGTTCCAGTCGTTGAATTCGCCGGCGAGGGTCACGCGTGTCGCGGCCGGCGCGGCTTCTTTCGGCAGGGTAAACGTACACTTGCAGACAGGACGGGACTTCAGGAACTTCTTCTTCACGCTCATCGGGATCCTCTCGCAATGGCAGTCGTGGTCGCTGGCGCACTGCCGCCATTCGCTGGCCGCGGTGCGGTCGAGCTAAACCTAGTCGAGCGATCCGGTACCGGCAAGAAATCGCGGCCCCGAAAAAAGAAAACCCGCGCCGGAGCGCGGGTTTTCAGGCCTTGCTTGCTGTCGAGGCTTACAGCGAGCCTTCGAACACCCAGCCGGCCCACCACGGGTCGCTGCCGTCCGGGTTGACGCCGCCGATGTAGTCGGTGGCATCGAGGAAGGACTCGTCAGCAACGCTTTCCGGGAAGGTCGCGTTGATGGCGGCCCAATCGAGCGGCGCACCGAGCTGTGCTTCCGGCGCCTGGGCAGCGTAGATCGAGTCGATCTGCGGATCCGCAAAGGTCACCGTGGTCTGGTCGAGTACGCTGTCGCCGAACACGCCGTCGCCGCCCGCCGTGCACTGCGCCACCATGTTGTTGATGACGAGCGACGTGTTGCGGTTGGCCTGGGCGTCAGCGCCATTGACCTGCAGACACTCGGTCAGGGTCGTGTTGCCCGCAGCGACGACCATCGCCGTGTTGTGCAGGAACACGCCGGTGCCGGCCTTGAACTCGAGCAGGTTGGGCTCGTCGCCATCGGCGACGAAGGTCGCATTGGCGATGGTCGGCTTGGACAGCGGCGTCGGCGCGCCCTGGGTATCGGCTTCGATGACGTTACCGGTTACCGACGGGGTCTGGCGGACGATCACGTACTGGATGTTGCCCTGGTAGCCCTCGTCCCAGTCGATCGAGTCGTCGAGGTTCCCGGTCAGTACCATGTACTTGACGTTGACGTCGCCGCCGTAGAACTCGATGCCGTCGTCCGAGTTGTCGTTGACCTGGATGTGGTTGATCGTGGTGCCGGAGCCGACGCCGATCAGCGAGATGCCGTTGATCTCGTTACCGACCGCGAACTCGAAGCCGCCCTCGGTGACGAGCACGTAGCTCAGGGTACCGCTGTCGTCTTCCTTGAAGAAGCCACCGCCGAAGCCGGATTCGCCCTCGGAGTCGATGTTGCAGGGGTCGGTGCACTCGTTGTGCAGGCCGAAACCGTGCATGACCAGTCCGCCCCACTCGCCGCTGCCGGTGTAGCCCGGATCGTCGGAGCTGAAGACGATCGGCTCGTCGGCGGTACCGACGGCCTGGATCTTCGAACCGCGGGTGATGATCAGGTTGGCGAAGGTGCCGGTGACGCCCTTGATCTCGGTGCCTTCCTGGATGGTCAGCGTGACGTTCAGCAGCGGCTTGCCGTTGGCCAGTTCGCCGGCCGCGGAGCCCTGCGGCGTCACGGACATTTCCTGGTTGCCGTTGCCGACCGTAACGCGGCCTTCCATCAGCCAGACGATGTCGTTGGTCAGGGTGCGGTTCTGGGTGATCTGTGCCGGCAGGGCGCAGACGTCGTTGCCGTCGCCGTCGCGCTGCTTGGCGCCGGCCCAGGACGGGCAGTTCGTGGAAATGCCCGAGTCGCCGCCACCGGTGTCGCCACCGGCGTTGTTGGTGGTGTTGTTCTCGGTCGGGGCGTCGATGTTGATCACCGCCTCGTCACCTTCAGAGCAGCCGTACATGCCGCCCAGCGCCGTCATCATTGCTGTCGCCAGCACAAGTCGTTTCGTGTTCATACAATCTCCTGGTGCTTAGGGTAGATACTTCAGTTTTACTGCTTACGCGTTTTCCCGACTGCTCTGTAGTCAGAAACTGTAATCGACGCTCACGTCGAACTCGATTCCGGTCTTGTAGCTCTGGAACACCAGGCCGCCCTGGCTGAACTCGACTTCTTCATCGAGCAGGTTGTCGATGCTCGCCGAGAACGACAGCTGGTCGTTGAGCTCGTACTTGTAGACGACCTTGACGTCGAGGACCGATTCCTCGATGACGTCCAGGTTGCCGGAAATGCCCACGTCCTTGATCGACTCGCCGTTCTGGTTGAACAGCAGGGTCAGTTCATGGCCGTTGATAATGTCGTCGTAGCCGAGGATCAGGTTGAAGGTGTAGTCCGGCTGACCCTGCAGCTTGCGGGTCGAACCGTCGCCGAGGACCACTTCCGACTCGATCCAGGCCGCATTGGTGGCGACGAACAGCGAGCGCGTGAAGGCCTCGTTGAGGGCGAACTCCTTGCGCGCCTCGACCTCGACACCGTAGATTTCCGCCGACTCGGCGTTGCGGAAGGTCCGCGAGTTGCCGGCGGTACCCGAAGCGGTCTGCACGACCCGCTCGATCGGGTCGTCCACGTCCTTGTAGAAGCCGGCGACGCTGACGCTCTCGGTATCGGTGAAGTACCACTCCCAGCGCAGGTCGTAGTTGAGCACCTCGGAGATCGTCAGGTTCGGGTTACCCCGGACCCGGAAGTCGAACTGGGTGTCGTAGAAGGTCGCGTTCGAGGTTTCCTTGAAGTCCGGGCGGGCCACGGTGCGCGACACGGCCAGACGCAGCTGCTGGTCTGCGGTGTAGAACCAGTTGAAGCCGAAGCTCGGCATCCAGGTGCCTTCATCGATCTTCGACTCGACCGGGTTACCCGACAGCACTTCCGCCGTCTCGGTGGTCTGCACGTAGTCTTCGTAGCGCACGCCGGCGATCACCTGGTACTTCTCGCCGAACAGGTGGTCGTAGCTGATATAGGCGCTGTTCAGCTCCAGCTCCGCCTCGTAGCTGTCGCTCGCGAGGGTCTTGTCGAAGAACGAGAAGCCGGTGTCGATGCTGCCGGTGATCGTGTCGTTCGTGACCGCGTCGCTGACCAGCACATTCGGCGCTTCGGACAGTGCCACCAGACCCTGCGGAATGTTGAAGCCGTAGCTGGACGAGTCGGCGTCGCGCTCCCGGTAGATCGACTGGAAGCCGACCTTGATGTTGGCCTCGGAAAAGCCGCTGGAGAAGATCTCCCAGGTCAGGTCACCGGAGACGTCGTAGTTGTTGTCGACGAGGTCGTCGTAACGCCGCAGCAGTTCGTTGACTTCCAGCCGGAAGCCTTCCAGGGGGATCGACTGCTCGGTGTTGGGCTTGTTGAAGTCGAAACCGGACAGCAGGCTCTCCGGGTCGGTGAGTACGTTGTCGGCGTTGAACAGTACCTCGCGGCGATCCGGCGCGTAGCGGCGCGCCTGGCTGGCGGTGGCCTGCCAGTCGAACACCACCGAGCCGTCGGCATTCAGGAAGTGCGAGCCGGTGACCTGCTGCGACAGGTACTGGCGCTCGATCCAGTCGATCGTGTGCCGGTACTGCGCCTGGAACTCGTCACTCTCCTGGCCGACCGAGCGGCGGCTCTTGCTCGAGGTGTTGCGCGAGACGATCGTGTTGGCCTCATAGGTCGTATCGCCGATGTTCAGGCCCATCGACAGCAGGCCGCTGATGTCGATGTCGTTCGAGTACTGCGTGAACGCGAAATTGTCGAGACCGTCGCCCGAGGGCGTATAGGTGCGGTTGATGCCGTCGACCTCCTGCGAGTAGCCGTTCTTGTAGTTGACGGCGGCGAACACGCCGAGCTCGGCATCGCCGATGTAGAACAGATCGCCGAAATTCGCGCCGATGGAAATCTTCGGCAGCGCCGTTTCGGTCTGGGTCAGGTCGAGGTCGTCCTTGATCAGGATCGCGCCGAGCCGGCGCAGCTCGCGCTCGACGGAGTCCGGCATGTCGAACGTTTCGCCGGTCTCCGGATCCGTAAAGGAGCGCACGCTCAGCGCCTGCGCGATCGCCGTGACCTCGATCGGCTCCTCGCGGGTGCCGTCGTCCCAGCCCAAGTAGTCGAAGTCGCCGTCGGACGGGTCGATGAAAATCTTCTCACCGGTCAGGCCGTCGGTGCCGGCAATGCTGATCGAGATCTTGCCGTCGCGCTCGTCGGGGAAGGTCCGCGTGTTGATCGCTAGGTTTCCGCCGGTGCTCTCGCCGGGCATCGAGGCGACGAAGGTCTTCTTGATGTCGAGCTGGCTGACGATGTTGGCCGGGAACAGGTCGAGCGGCACGGTCCGCTTGGACGGGTCGGTCGACGGCATCGTCGAGTTGTTCAGAGTCGAGGTGATGTAACGATCGCCGAGACCGCGGATGAACACGAAGCGGCCGTCCTGGATGGTCACGCTGGGCACCCGCACCACGGACGCGGCGACGTTGGTATCGCCGAAGCGGGCGATCTGCTCGATGCCGAGGGTGTCGACTACGTTGAGTGTGTCGCGCTCGTCGACCTCGAAGCCGCCGGGCTTGTAGGTGCCGGTGACCACGACTTCCTCGATGATGCCGAGGCTGGCGCCGATGTCGACGGTCTGGCCGAGGTTGACGAAGAAGGACCGCTCGACGCTGGATACGACACGCAGGTCAGCGAGCTCGCGGCCGTCGTAGTTGGGGTGGTCGACCTCGATGTCGTAGATGCCGCGCGGCAGATCCACGCTGTAGGAGCCGTCGGCGTCGGTGGTGACGCTGATGCCGGTGCCCTGCACCGTCACGGTGGCGCCCGACAGCGGTGCACCGCCGGAGCGCACCTTGCCGCTCAGGGTGCCGCGCGGCGCCGCCTGGCGTTCGGCGGCGGTTTCGGTCCGGTAGTAGTGCTCGACCTCGACCGTCGGCTCACCGTCGACGAAGTTGATGATGACGTCAGTCAGCTGGTTGTCAGCGGCGTTCATGCGGAAGCGATGCAGCAGGGTACCGCCGTCGTAGACCGCGAGGCTGTGCGCACCGCCGCCGAGATCGAACACCGCGTAGCCTTCCTGGCCGACGGTCTCGTCGGTCTCGCCGTTCAGGCGTACGGTCAGACCCTCGGCGGGACTGCCGTCGCGCAGGGTGTAGACGATGAGTTCGTCTTCCGCGTAGGCCTGGCTGACGCCGAGCGCCAGGGCAGACAGCGTGAAGGCTCCGGACAGATTAAGCAGGGAACGTTTCATCCACACCTCGAGTTCAGAAAATTGAAACCAGGCACCGGGCTGGCGGCGTTATCGCTGCCGGCGCAAAAGACCGGACATTGGAATTTTTGGCGTCGCGTCATGCGTCGGCTTGAGTCCCGCATACGCCGTCGCGCTCCGCCCCGGGCGGTCCGCGCAATGGCGCAGGATTCGGGGGATCGCCGGCGAGCTCGTTCGAGTCGTTTGTGATGAACGGCAATCCCGATCTGTGACGCCGCGAACGATACTGGCCCGGTATGACGCTTTGGTTACAGAAAACGATTCGGGGAAAAATTGGCCCGATCGGGACGTGCACGGGCTGGCCAGGGGGTGATTACAGGCTGTTTCGTGACCAAATCGTCTACGAAACGGGCGACTGCAGGATCGGAGACGGGTCCTGCGCGCCGCCGTCGACGGGCGGCGCGCAGGCGGTCGGCATCAGCGGCTCAGTTCGAGCAACAGGCCGTTGAGGCGCTGTACGTAGGCGGCGGGATCGGCCAGCGGCACGCCCGAGGCGAGCTGCGCCTGTTCGAACAGCACCGTCGCCAGGCTGGCGAAGCGGTCCGCGTCGGCTTCCTGATCGAGACGTTCGACGAGCGGGTGCGCCGGGTTCAGTTCGAGCACCGGCTTGCCTTCCGGCACCTCCTGCCCGGCGGCCTCGAGGATCTTGCGCATCTGCAGACCGAGGTCCTGCGCGCCGACCACCAGGCAGGCCGGCGAGTCGGTCAGGCGGTTGGTGGCGCGCACGGTCTCGACGCGCTCGCCCAGCGCGGCCTGGACCCGTTCGACCAGGCCCTGGTGCGCCTCGGCGAGTTTCTCGCGCTCCTTCTTCTCGTCCTCGCCCTCGAGCTTGCCGAGGTCGAGTTCGCCGCGGGCGACGTCGACGAAACTCTTGCCGTCGAACTCGTGCAGGTAGCTCATCATCCACTCGTCGATGCGGTCGGACAGCAGCAGCACCTCGATGCCCTTGCTGCGCAGCTGCTCGAGGTGCGGGCTGTGCCGCGCCGCAAGGTGGGATTCGGCCGCCAGGTAGTAGATCTTGTCCTGGCCCTCCGGCATGCGCCCGATGTAGTCCTGCAGGCTCTGGTCCTGCCTGTCGCCTTCACCGTGGGTGGTCGCGAAGCGGAACAGCGCCGCGACCTTGTCGCGGTTGGCGAAATCCTCCGCGGGCCCTTCCTTCAAGACCTGGCCGAAGGTGTCCCAGAAAGTCTGGTAGTCCTCGGGGCTGTCCTTGGCGAGCTTGTCCAGCATGTCCAGCACGCGCTTGGTCAGGGCATTGCGCATCGACTCGACGGCCGGGCTCTTTTGCAGGATCTCGCGCGACACGTTCAGCGGCAGGTCGGCCGAGTCGACCACGCCCTTGACGAAGCGCAGGTACAGGGGCAGGAACTGCTCGGCGTCGTCCATGATGAAGGTGCGCTGGATGTACAGCTTCAGTCCGCGCGGCGTGTCGCGGTTCCACAGGTCGTACGGTGCGTGGGACGGGATGTACAGCAGCGAGGTGTACTCGGTCTTGCCCTCGACCCGGTTGTGGCTCCAGCTCAGGGGATCCTGAAAGTCGTGGGCGATGTGCTGGTAGAAGCTCTTGTACTCGTCGTCGCCGATCTCGGTTCGCGGCCGGGTCCACAGGGCCTTGGCCTGGTTGACGGTCTCCTCCTCGACCGTCGCCGCGCCGCCCTCCTCCGCCGCCGGCTTCTCGGTCTTCATGACGATCGGCAGGGAGATGTGGTCGGAGTATTTCTTGATGATGCCGCGCAGGCGCCAGTCGTCGAGAAATTCCGCGGCGTCGCTTTTCACGTGCAGCACGACCTCGGTGCCGCGCGCGGCGCGCTCGATCGGCTCGACGGTGAATTCGGCCTCGCCGTGCGACTCCCAGCGCACGCCCTCCTCCGGCGCAACACCGGCGCGACGCGTGAACACCTCGATCCGGTCCGCCACCATGAACGCCGAGTAGAAGCCGACACCGAACTGGCCGATCAGCTGCGAGTCCTTCTTCTGGTCGCCGCTGAGTTGCTTGACGAACTCGGCGGTGCCGGAACGGGCGATGGTGCCGAGATTGCTGATCACTTCGTCGCGCGACATGCCGATGCCGTTGTCGCGGATCGTGATCGTCTTGGCGTCCTTGTCGACGTCGATGCAGATCTTCAGGTCCGGGTCGTCAGCCAGCAGCTCGCCGCTCGACAGGGCTTCGAAGCGCAGCTTGTCGGCGGCGTCGGAGGCGTTCGAGATCAGTTCGCGCAGGAAGATCTCGCGGTTGCTGTACAGGGAGTGGATCATCAGGTGAAGCAGTTGCTTCGCCTCGGTCTGGAATCCCAGGGTCTGTTTTTCGCTGACTTCGCTCATCGCTGTGTTGCTCTCCTTGCTCTGTGGTCCGGCAATACCGAGGCAGACGGATCACCTGTCCGCGCCGTGCGGTGTTGCCGCTCTCCGACCGGGTTACGAGCGGTAGGTGGGGGCCAGCACAGGCGTTTTCAAGCAATCCGGACCCGGTGCTGCTCGTCCAGTCGAACGACCCTGTCAGATCCTGTGACGAGGCAGCGGTACGCAGCGGCCGGGCGCCCCGGCAGGGCGGCCCGGCCGCTGCGAACGCGGCCTGAGAGGTCCAGTTCGGGTCAGTCGATGGCGTAAGCGAGCTTCAGCCAGGCCACGCGGCCGGGCTCGTTGACCCGTTCGGTCTGCACGAAGCCGGCCAGCATCGCACCGCCGCGGCTCAGGTGCTCCGCGTAGGTGGTGTCGAACAGGTTGTCGATCCCCGCCGTGACCTGCAGCGCACCGCGCTGCCAGCCGCCGTTGAGCGAGAACACGGCAAACGCGTCGCTCGGGCCGAGGTCGCGCCCGACGACGTTGCCCTGGTCCACGGCCACCCGGTCCTGATCATCGACCAGGCGCAGCAGCGATCCGACGTGCCAGTCGCCCTGGCGGTAATTCAGGCTCAGGCGGCCTTCGAGCGGCGGCTGCTGGGCCAGTGGCCTGCCGTCGGTATCGTTCTCGCCGCGGGTATAGGCCACCGTGGCGTCGGCCAGCCAGCCCTGGCCGAGCGCCAGGCTGGCACCGAGTTCACCGCCCCAGGTGGTGGCGTCGACGTTACGGGTCACGGTCGCCCGGCGCATGCCCTTGGCGACATTCGACTCGATCAGGATGAAGTCCTCTATGTCGTTGTAGAACAGCGAAACCGAGGCATTCAGGCGTTCTCCGCGATGCACCAGGCCGACGTCGAGCTGGGTGTTCTTCTCGGCCCGGGTGGCGAAGGCGCTGGGGCTGTCGAGGCTCTCCTTGTCGGCAATCAGTTCCCAGTAGTCCGGAAAGCGCTCGGCGCGGCCGAGGCCGGCATACCAGGTCAATGGCGCCTGTTCGAGGTCCTGTTCGAAGCGCAGGAAGCCCCCGCTCAAGGTCTCGCTGCGTGACTCGCCCGCGCTGGGATTCGGCGCCGACATCATCATGCCCAGACGCAGCAGCTCGCGTTCGTCTTCGACCTGCCAGTCATCGAACCGCAGCCCGCCGACCAGCCGGGCACGCTCGTCCAGCGTCTGGGTCAACTCGGCGAAGACGCCGACATTGCGAAAGCTGGCGTCGTCGCTGCGCGGCATGGCCTGGTAGGGCATCATCGCCTGGTTCATCGAGCGACGCAGCGCGTGCTCGTTGGCCTGGTAGTCGACGCCGAGCAGGGCAACGGTGTTCGTGGCCAGGGCCAGTTCCGCCTGCACCCGGCCGCCGACGGTCTCCCGGTCCGGATTGCTGGCGGTCGGGTCGGGCATCATCATCGTTGGCGTGAAGCGGCGCAACGAGTAGTTGTCCATGACGTGATCGACGTAGTTGTAGTAGGCCTGAGCCTCGATGCTGCGCAGCCGCTCGGTAAGGTTGCTGCGTCGGAGCTTCACGCCGAGGTTCTCGCGGTCGAAGCGGGTGCCGTCCATCATGCGGTCGGCGTAGGCGGCTTCGCCGTCACTCAGGGCGGCGTTGAGCTCCACCAGGGTATCGTC
>CAZOUC010000045.1:0-8135 GCA_964582825.1 uncultured Enterobacteriaceae bacterium
GGGCGTGCCGGGGATCGGCCATCGGGCGGCTGCGCGAGGCCTCAGGCGCCGTCACGCAGCTCCCGACGCAGGATCTTGCCGACATTGGACTTCGGCAGGCTGTCGCGGAACTCCACGTGGCGCGGCATCTTGTACCCGGTCAGGCGCTCCCGGCACCAGTCCAGGATTGCGCGCTCGTCGAGCTGCGGGTTGCGGCGCACGACGAACAGTTTCGGGACCTCGCCGGACTTCGCGTCGGCAACGCCGATCACCGCGCATTCGACGACGTCGTCGTGGGCGCTGACCACGTCCTCGATCTCGTTCGGATACACGTTGAACCCGGACACCACGATCATGTCCTTCTTGCGGTCGACGATGCGCAGGTAGCCCTCCTCGTCGACGAGGGCGATGTCGCCCGTGCGCAGCCAGCCGTCCTCGTCGAGCACCCGCGCGGTCTCGTCCGGCCGCTGCCAGTAGCCCAGCATGACCTGCGGGCCCCGCACCAGCAGTTCACCCGCCTCGCCGACGTCGAGGTCCCGGCCGTCGTCGTCGACGACACGGATCTCGGTGTTCGGTACGGCCACACCGATGGTGCCCAGACGTATCGCCTCGCGCGGATTCGCCGACACCGTCGGCGCCGTCTCGGTCATGCCGTAACCCTCGCCGACCTCGACGCCGGTGACTTCTTTCCAACGCCGCGCCGCATCGCTCGTCAGCGCCATCCCGCCGGAACTGGTGGTCTTGAATCGGCTGAAATCGAGCTTGCGGAAGCGCTCGTTGTCACACAGGGCGACGAACAGGGTGTTGATGCCCGTCATGCTGGTCACGCGCCAGCGTTCGAAGTCGTCGATCAGGGCATCGAGGTTGCGCGGGTCCGGGACCAGCACCGCGTGGTTGCCGCCACCCATCAGGATCAGCGAGACCGTGAAACAGTAGATGTGGTACATCGGCAGCGGCAGCAGCACGACCTCCTCGCCTTCGACGTAGCGCGGGTCGGTGCGCAGCAGGGCACCCGCCTGTTCGGCGTTCCACAACAGGTTGCCGTGGCTGAGCATCGCGCCCTTGGAGACGCCGGTGGTGCCCCCCGTGTACTGCAGTACCGCCAGCTCGTCGCGCTCCTGGCGTGCCTCCTCGTGGCGTTGCGCGGCACCGGCCTTGAGCACCGCGCTCAGCGACACGGATTTCGGCACCGAAACCTTCGGCACAGCCTTCTTCACATAGCGGGCCACGCCGTTGACGAGCAGGCGGCGCAGGGGCGGCTGCAGGTCGCCGACTTCGGTGACGACGACGCGCTCGATGCCGGTCTGCGGCAGCGCCGCGGCGAGGCGGTCGGCGAAGTTGGCCAGCGCCACCACCAGGCGCACCCCCGCATCGTTGAACTGGTGAACCATTTCACGCACGGTGTAGAGCGGATTGGTATTGACGACGACACCCCCGGCACGCAGCACGCCGAACACCGCTACCGGGTACTGCACCAGGTTCGGCATCTGGATCGCGACGCGGTCACCGGGCTGCAGGCCGAAATCGTGCTGCAGCCAGGCGGCGAACTGGGCCGAGCGCCGGTCCAGTTCGGCGTAGGTCAGCGAGTACCCGAGACTGGAGAACGCGGGCCGTTCGCCGAAGCGCCGGGTCACATCCTGCAGCAATTCGCCGACATTGCGAAAACGCGGCTCATCGACCCGGTCCGGCACGCCGCCCGCGTGGCGCGCGGCCGCGATCCGTTCCTGCAGTAGCATGATTCCGTCCCCCTTTACTGTGTCGTTCCCAGGCGGATTGTTGTGCCTTTCGTGCGCCGATTAAAGAACGATTACAGGTAGGGCGCAAACAGCCAGACCAGGGCGTCGCGCACCCGGCGCAGCGGGTGACGCCGCCGCAGGTCGTCCTCGCTCACCTGGCGCGAGCGCGCCAGCAGCGCGCCGAACTCCCGGGCCATGCGCTGGCCGAGCGCGTGTTCGTAGACCTCGACGGCCACCTCGAAGTTCAGTCGCAGACTGCGCGGATCGAGATTGGCCGAACTGATCTGCAGGTAATAGTCGTCGATCAGGAAAAGCTTGCTGTGCAGAAACGGGCCGTCGAAGAAGTGGACCCGCACCGGGGTGCGCACCAGCGGCCGGATCACGTGCCAGGCGGCCCAGGTCATGAAGCGCAGGTTGTTGCGGCGCGGCAGCACGACATCGACCTCCACCCCGCGCAGGGCGGCGGTCTGCAGGGCGACCGTCAGCACCCGCGACGGCAGGAAATACGGCGTGACGATCTTGATCGAACGCTGCGCCGCTGCCATCGCACCGACCAGCACCCAGATCAGCTTGTCGAGATCCTCGCTGGGTCCGTCGGTGATCACCCGGCAGCGCGCGCCGGCACCAGGCCGAGGCTCTTCCGCGCCGTCGTGGTGCGCCTTGTCCAGCGGCCTGCCGCGCGCGAAACGCCAGTCCGTCTCGAACACGCGGCGCAGCTGGGCGACCACCGGCCCGCGCAGCTCGAAGTGCAGATCGAGGGTATCCGCTTCCTGCCCCTGCGCCGCCGGCAGCATCTTGTTGCGGATGTTCATGCCGCCGGTGAAGCCGTGGCAACCGTCGACCAGCAGCAGCTTGCGGTGGTTGCGCAGGTTGATGGAGAAATTGGGCGGCACCAGGCGAGGCTCGAGAAACTTGGCCACCGGCACGCCGGCGCGGCGCAGGCGGAAACTCGCCGTCGGCCAGGAATACAGTCGCCCGACGCCGTCGACCAGCACGCAGACCTCGACACCGCGCTGCCGCGCCGCGACCAGGGCATCGATGAAACGCGCGCCGATGCCGTGCGACTCGAAAATGTAGGTGGTCAGGTAGACGCTGTGACGCGCCGATTCGATCGCATCGAGCATGCGCCGGAACGCGCGCTCGCCGTCAGCGAGGACGACCACGCGGTTGTGGGCCAGCAGCTCGTTGCCGCTGACGGCGCGGCCCAGGCGCTCGAGATTGCGGTACGGAGCCTCGATGCCACGGGCGGCTTGCTCCGGTTCGGCCGCCCTGGTATCGACCGGCGCCGGCGCCGGCGCCGGTGTCTGCAGGCGCCGTGCCCGGGTCTCGATGCGGTTGTTGCCGAGGGCGGCATAGGCGATCACGCCTGCGAGCGGGAACAGCACGCACAACGTGACCCAGGCGGCCGCGCTGCGCGGGTCGCGCTTCGACAGCAGCGCGTGCAATGCGCCGGCCCAGGAAGCAAGCAGGCTCAGCGCCAGTGCGATACCGTTCAGCCATTCCATGGCGGCGCCGGCCGACGGGCATCGGGTGGCTCAATGACGATGATTTGCATACCCTGAGGCACGAAATGCGCAGGATTGTCGTACAAAGGCGAACCGGTTTCCACACAGCGATACAAGCCCAAGGATGATAAACGACGCAGCGATCGCGCTGACGCCGCCGGCTTTGACCTGGTCCGAGGCCGGTGAGCCGATATCGACGCAGTTCGATGACGTGTACTTCTCGCGAGGTTCCGGCCTGGCCGAATCCCGGCGCGTGTTCCTGGAAGGCAACGGGCTGGAGGCGCGCTGGCAGGCGCTCGAGGCGCAGGGAGCCCGCCACTTCCACATCGGCGAGACCGGTTTCGGCACCGGACTGAACTTCCTGCTCAGCGCGCAGACCTGGCTGCGCCTGGCGCCAATGGGCGCCCGCCTCACTTTCACGTCGATCGAGGCCTGCCCGATGACCGCGGCCCAGCTCGAGCTCGCCCACCGCGCCTGGCCGGAGCTGGCGCCGCTGGCGCAGGCCTTGCGCACCACCCTGCCGCCACCGCTGCCGGGACTGCACGTGCTGGCCTTCGCCGGCGGCAGGATCCTGCTGCGCCTGTACTACGGCGATGCCGGCCGCGCGCTCGACGATCTCGACCCGGGACTCACCGGCCAGGACGCGGTCGATGCCTGGTTCCTGGACGGCTTCGCGCCCGCGCGCAATCCGGACATGTGGCGCGCGGAGGTGCTCGCCGGCATTGCCCGCCTCAGCCGGCCCGGCACGACGCTCAGCAGCTTCACGGTGGCCGGCGTGGTGCGCCGGGGCCTGGCGCAGGTCGGCTTCGAGGTGCGCAAGGCTCCCGGCTTCGGCGGCAAGCGCGAGCTGCTGCAGGCCGACTACACGGCGGCGGCGCCGGTCCGCCCCGGCAGCACGGCCTGGCATGCCGTGGCGGACGGCCCGGCCGCGCAGGAGGCGATCGTGGTCGGCGCCGGCATCGCCGGCTGCAGCACGGCACGCGCGCTGGCCGTCCGCGGCCTGCGCGTCACCGTGCTCGAACGCGCGGTCGGACCCGCCGAAGGCGCTTCGGGAAACCCGCAGGGCATGCTGTACACGCGCCTCCCGCTCGACGATTCGCCGCACGGCGAGTTCGGCCTGCACGCCTGGCTGTTCGGCCTGCGCTACTACGCGGCGCTCGCCCGCGAGGGCTGTGACGGCCTGCACCTCGACGGCCTGCTGGTGCTGCCGGCCGATGGGCCGGACAGGCGGCGCCTGGACCGCATCGCCGCCCGCTACGCGGGTCTCGGCGACTGGATCGAAGCCGTGGACGCCACGCGCGCCGGCAGGCTCGCGGGACGTCCCGTCGCCGACGCCGGACTCTGGCTCGGGCGCAGCGGCTGGATCGAGCCACGCCGCGTCGCCGGCGCCCTGCTCGATCACCCATCGATCCGGTTTCGCGGCGGGTCGGGCCTGCGGGGCCTGCGACACGACGGGGACCGCTGGCGGCTGGAACTGGACAATGGCGAGGAGATGGCAGCGGAACACGTGGTGCTGTGCACGGCGGGTGCGGCCGCCACGCTGCTGGATCTCGAGTACCTGCGCCTCGGTTCGATGCGCGGCCAGCTCACCCGCTTGCCATCCACGGATGTCGACCGCCCGCCGGCCGTGGCGATCTGCGGCGAGGGCTACGTCACGCCAATGCTGGGCGACGCCGTGTGGGTCGGCGCGAGCTACCGCCGCGACCCTGGCGACGCCGCCTGCTCGCAGGAAGAGCACCTGGAAAACCTGGCGCGACTCGAGAAGCTGGTGCCGGCGATGCTGCACGATGCGCCCGACCCGGCCACGCTGGACGGCCGGGTGGGCCTGCGCTGCACCAGCCGTGACTACCTGCCGGTGGCCGGTCCGGCGCCGGACGTCGCCGCCTTCCGGTCGCGGTACGCCGGTCTGCGGCGCAACGCCCGCGAGTTCGTCGCCGGACCCGGTCCCGCGCTGCCCGGCCTGTTTCTGAACCTGGCCCACGGCTCGCGGGGACTGGGCCAGGCACCGCTGTGCGCGGAACTGCTGGCCGCACAGATCTGCCGCGAGCCGCTGCCCCTGCCCCGCCGCCTGGTGCGCGCCGTGCACCCGGGCAGAATGCTGATCCGCGAACTGATACGGGGAGAAAGCGCATGAAGTACCTTGCCGTGCTGATCGCCCTGATGCTGGCGCCGACCGCGGATGCCCGTCTCGACCGGGTACCGACCCTCGACCACGAGGTACGGCGCAAGCTGCCCGCCGACCCGACCCTGTTCACCCAGGGCCTGCTGGTCCACGACGGCCTGCTCTACCAGAGCGGCGGTCGCTACAGCCAGTCGCGCCTGGTGCGCCGCCGGATCGACTCGAAGTCCGGGAGCCTGACGCGCCCGCTGCCGCGCAGCTGGTTTGCGGAAGGCATCGCCGTCCACGACGACGAGCTGTTCCTTTTGACCTGGCGCGAGCAGGTGGGCGCCCGCTTTTCGCTGGACCGCCTCGAGGAACTCGGCCGATTCGAGTACGAGGGCCACGGCTGGGGCCTGACCTCGGACGGCCAGGCCCTGATCATGAGCAACGGCGAGGACCGCCTGCAGTGGCGGGACGCCGACGATTTCGCGCTGATCCGCGAGCTGCCGGTACGCGCAGCCGGCACGCCCGTTGCCGGGCTAAACGAACTCGAGTGGGTGAACGACCGGGTGCTTGCCAACGTCTGGCAGACCGAGTGGCTGGTCGTGATCGACCCGGACAGCGGCGAGGTCGAGGCCAAGGTCGACCTGTCCGGGCTGCTGGCCCCCGGCGAACAGCGCGACGCCGACGTGCTCAACGGCATCGCCTGGGACGCGGCCACCGGACGCCTGTACGTGACCGGCAAGCTGTGGCCGTGGCTGTTCGAGATCCACGTGCCGGCGCTCCAGCACACACCCTGAAGCACGGGACCCGGCCTGATAGAATCAGGCACTGGCAGTCCCCAGCAGCAGCAGCGAGAGTCGATGAACGTAGCCGTACAGCCCGCCCGCGCCCACCCGAGTTTCGAGTGGCTGCGCAGCAGCCCGATTCCGTCCCTGAACCTGGTCGTCGAAGAGTACCGGCACCGCCGTACCGGAGCGGTCCACTTTCACATCGCCAGCGACCACGACGAGAACGTGTTCCTGGTTGCGCTGCGCACGGTCCCGGAAGACTCGACCGGCGTCGCGCACATCCTCGAGCACACGGCGCTGTGCGGCAGCGAGCGCTACCCGGTCCGCGACCCGTTCTTCATGATGCTGCGGCGCTCGCTGAACACGTTCATGAACGCCTTCACCAGCAGCGACTGGACCGCCTACCCCTTTGCCAGCCAGAACCGCAAGGACTTCGACAACCTGCTCGACGTGTACCTCGACGCGGTGTTCTTCTCTCGCCTGGACCCGCTCGATTTCGCGCAGGAAGGCCACCGCCTCGAGTTCAGCGACCCGGAGAATCCGGACTCCGCACTGGAGTACAAGGGGGTCGTCTACAACGAGATGAAGGGCGCGATGAGCTCGATCACCTCGACGCTCTGGCACACCCTGTGCCACTACCTGTTTCCGAGCACGACCTACCACTTCAACAGCGGCGGCGACCCGGCGCACATTCCGGATCTCGACTACGCGCAACTGCAGGCCTTCTACCGCAGCCACTACCACCCCAGCAACGCGATCTTCATGACCTTCGGCGACATTCCCGCCGAGCACCACCAGGCGCGCTTCGAGGAGCGCGCCCTGCACCGCTTCGAGCCGCTCGATGTCGAGATCGCGGTGCCGGACGAGAAACGCTACCAGGCCCCGGTGCGGGTCGAGGAGTACTACGCCTACGACGAGGGTGACGACCCGGACGGCAAGACCCACGTCGTGCTGGGCTGGCTGCTCGGTCACAGCACCGATCTCGAGGACCTGCTCGAAGCGCACCTGCTCTCCGGCGTGCTCCTCGACAACAGCTCCTCTCCGCTGCTGCACGCCCTCGAGACCAGCGAACTCGGCAGCGCCCCCTCGCCGCTCTGCGGTCTCGAGGATTCCAATCGGGAACTGGTTTTCGTGTGCGGGCTCGAGGGTTCCGAGGCCGGGCACGCGCAGGCCGTCGAGGACCTGGTCATCACGACACTGCGGGACGTTGCCGAGCGCGGCGTCGACAGCGACCGGGTCGAGGCGGTCCTGCACCAGCTCGAACTGCAGCAGCGCGAAATCGGCGGCGATGGCTTTCCGTACGGTCTGCAACTGCTGATGACCGCCCTTGGCAGCGCGACCCATCGCGGCGACCCGGTAGGCCTGCTGGACCTCGACCCGGTCCTCGATCGCCTGCGGCAACGCATCGCCGACCCGGCCTACATCCGCGGACTGGCGCAACGCCTGCTGCTCGACAACCAGCACCGGGTACGCCTGGTGATGCGCCCGGACCCGGAGCTGGCCGCCCGGCGCCGGCGCGCCGAAGCGGCACGCCTCGAGGCGATCCGCGCCCAGCTCGACGACGGGCAGCGCCGACAGATCGTCGACCTGGCCCGGCGCCTGAAGGAACGGCAGGCGCAGGTCGACGACCCGGACCTGCTGCCGCGGGTGACGAAGCAGGACATCGGACCGGGGCGGGACGAGATCCCGAGCCGTCGCATCGACGGCCTGCCCTGCCCCGCCACCCTGTTCGAGCGTGGCACCAATGGCATCGTCTACCAGCAACTGATTCTCGAACTGCCGGAACTGCCGGACGAGCTGCTCGAGCTGCTGCCCTATTACAGCAACCTGGTGACCGAACTTGGCGTCGGCCAGCGCAGCTACCTGGAGGCCCAGGCCTGGCAGGCCGCCGTCACCGGCGGACTCGGCGCGTACTCGAGCCTGCGCGGCGCGATCGACGACGAACAGCGCACCCGCGGTGTTCTGACCCTGACGACGCGCGCGCTGGGTCGCAATGCCCGGGCCATGAGCGACCTGCTGCGCG
>CAZOUC010000045.1:8145-10239 GCA_964582825.1 uncultured Enterobacteriaceae bacterium
CTGCGCGAGACCTTCGACGCGGTCCGCTTCGACGAACGGAATCGCGTCCGTGAACTGGTGCAGCAGATGCGCGCGCGCCGCGACCAGTCGATTACCGGGCACGGCCACAGCCTGGCGATGAGCGCCGCCGAGAGCGGCATGAGCCCGGCGGCGGCGCTGACCGAGCGTTTTTCCGGCCTGCACGGTGTGCGCCACACGCGCCGCCTCGAACAGTCCCTGCGTGACGCGACCGGCCTGGACGAGCTGTGCAGCCGGCTGCAGGCGCTGCACGATCACCTGCGCGCGGCACCCCGACAGCTGCTGCTGATCGCCGACCCGGAACACAGCGCCGAACTGGTCACCGCGCAGTCGGACGCCTGGACCGGACCGGCCGGCACCACCGGTGCCGCCGCCCGCTTCGCGCCGGTACGGGAACGTCGCCTGCAGGTCTGGCAGGCGTCGACCCAGGTCAGCTTCTGCGCGATGGCCTGCCCGACGGTTCCCGTCGAACACCCGGACGCCGCGGCGCTGACCGTGCTTGGCCCGCTCCTGCGCAACGGATACCTGCACCGCGCCATCCGTGAACAGGGCGGCGCCTATGGTGGCGGCGCTTCGCAGGACAGCGCCAACGCCTGCTTCCGCTTCTTCTCCTACCGCGATCCCCGGCATGTCGCCACCCTGCGTGACTTCGCCGCGTCCATTGCATGGCTCGGCGATTCGCGCCCGGACGAGCGGGCCGTGGAAGAGGCGATCCTCGGTGTGATCGGCTCGCTGGACAAGCCCGGCTCCCCCGCCGGCGAGGCCAAGCAGCAGTTCCACGGCGGACTGTTCGGTCGCAGCGTCGAGCAGCGACGGCGTTTCCGGCAACGCGTGATCGACGTGACCTTCGACGACCTGCAGCGGGTCGCCCGCCAGTACCTCGATCCGGAGACCGCCAGCTACGCGGTATTGACCAATCGGGAGGCGGCCGCCGAGCTCGAGGCGAGCGAACTGCTGAACGGCTGCGAGCTCGAACAGCTGTCCTGATGCGGTGACCGTCTACCAGCGATGCCGCACCGGCAGCGGCCGGCGCAGCGCGCGCAGACGCCGCAGGTTGTCGCGTTTGACGAACAGGGGACACAGCGCCAGCCCGGCAAGGAAACCGCCGATGTGCGCCCAGAACGCGACCCCGCCCTTGCCGCCGCCGCCGAGCGCCGGCAGGCCGCCGAGCAGCTGCAGCAGGAACCAGTAGCCGAGCATGAACACGGCCGGCACCGCGATGGTGGTGACGATGAAGCCGAGGAATACCAGCAGCTGAACGCGAACCCGGGGAAACAGCAGGGCATAGGCTCCCATCACGCCGCCGATCGCCCCGGACGCGCCGACCATCGGCACCACGCTGTCGACATCGGTGAACACCTGCGCCGCCGCCGCACCGAGGCCGGACAGCAGGTAAAACACGACGAAGCGCGGCGTGCCCATCGCGTCCTCGACGTTGTCTCCGAACACCCACAGGAACCACAGGTTGCCGAGCAGGTGAAACCACCCGCCGTGCATGAACATCGACGACAGCACGGTGTGCCAGTTGTTCTGGCCGTCCAGGGCACAACCCAGACGTGGCCCGACGGCGATCTGGGTGCCGGCGGGCACGGTCTGCAGCAGGTCACCGGGTATCAGTCCGAAGTAGCACAGGGACCGCGCCATCGGCAGCGCGCTGCCCAGGCCCTGCAGGAACACCCAGCTCAGCACACACAGCCCGATCAGGGCGACGGTGCCGAACGGGAACCGCAGGCGCGGATTCTCATCACGAATCGGAATCATGGCTTGGCGGGCGGCCGCAGCACCGTCGTCCTCCTTGCGCGGGGTGACGCAGTCTGAGACCGCCTGCGTTCAGGCCGGTTCAGTCGACCGGTTCCCGTTGCGGCGCAGCGCCGCGCGCACCTGCTCGTGACTGAAGCCACGCTGCTGCAGGAAGCGCGCCTGCCGGGCCTGTTCACGGCTGCCCGCCGGCGCCGTGTGCTCGAAACGCTTGCGGTGCACCTCGCAGGCCAGGTCGATCCAGTCGGGGTCGCCCGGATCGAGCACCGCGTCGCGCAGTTCGTCCGCGATGCCGCGATGATTCAGTTCCTGGCGGAT
>CAZOUC010000045.1:10249-10893 GCA_964582825.1 uncultured Enterobacteriaceae bacterium
ATGCGCAGCGGACCGTGACCGGTCGTCCTGCGGTAGCGCACGAAGTGTTCGGCGAAGCGCGCGTCGGACTGGAGTTGTTCCGCCTGCAGGCGCTCGATGACCCGGTCGACGGCGGCAACCACTTCACCACCATCGCCGAAGCGCCGGCACAGTTTGCCGCGGAGCTCGGCGGCGGACTGTTCGCGGCGGGCGAGCAGGTCGAGCGCCGCCCGACGCAGGCCCGCCGCGAAATCGTCCGTCATCAGGCTTCTTCGGGTTCCGTCGCGTCGGCGGCCTCGGCATCGGCGGGACCGGCGACCTTGAGCAGGCGACGTCGCAGCTCGGCGTCGAGCTCGGCGGCGATCTCCGGGTTCTCGTCCAGAAAGCGCGCCGCGTTCGCCTTGCCCTGGCCGATCTTGTCGCCCTTGTAGGCGTACCAGGCGCCGGACTTGTCGATCAGCCCTTCCTTGACGCCGAGATCGATGATCTCGCCCTGGCGGAAAATGCCGGTGCCGTACATGATCGCGAACTCGGTCTGCCGGAACGGCGGCGCCACCTTGTTCTTGACGACCTTGACGCGCGTGTCGCTGCCGACCACTTCGTCCCCTTCCTTGACCGCGCCGATGCGGCGGATGTCGAGACGCACGGACGAGTAGAACTTGAGC
>CAZOUC010000046.1:158-10791 GCA_964582825.1 uncultured Enterobacteriaceae bacterium
CTTCGTCCGACTCCCGACGGCACCGCACACCTTGTAGGCAAGGACTTGTCCTTGCACCCGGCGCACAGCGCCGCCTGTCGGCGGCGTTGCAAGGATAAATCCTTGCCTACAGCGGCTTCGTCCGACTCCCGACGGCACCGCACACCTTGTAGGCAAGGACTTGTCCTTGCGCGCGGCGCACAGCGCCGCCTCACGGCGGCGTTGCAAGGATAAATCCTTGCCTACAGATAGCGGCAGTCCCAGTGCGGGTAATCACCCAGGCTGCGCACCAGGCCCGCACGCAGCGGATTGGCGACGATATACCGGGCGATCGACCGGCGGTCGTCTTCCCGACGCAAAGCACGTTCGTGGAAGCCAGGCTGCCAGACCCTGCCGTACCGCTCACAGCGTTGGTTGATTCGCTGCGCGCTGCGCCCCTTCAATCGCTGTACGACTCGCGAAAGCGGCAGGGGACTGTCGAGGCTGATCAGCCCGTGAAAATGGTCGGGCATCAGCACCCAGGCTGGCCAGTCGGCCAAGCCGTCCTGTGCCACCGAGCGGAGTTCGGCGACAAACAGGCGCGCACAGCGGAAGTCCGCGAACAGACAGCGACGCGATTCGGTCACGAAGGTCAGCAGGTATTCCTGCCCGGGGCATGACCAGCGCCCGCGCAGCGCATCCTGGTAAGCCATAGGATCACCTCCCTGTGAATTCCCTGGCATGGATCAGTCTGCCGGCTGGGGATCCTCCTCGCAACCGGGGTAGGCGCCGCCTGTCGGCGGCGTTGCAAGGATGAATCCTTGCCTACAGGGGCTTCGTACGACTTCCGACGGCACCGCACCTTGTAGGCAAGGACTTGTCCTTGCGCGCGGCGCGAAGCGCCGCTAGTGCACCACGCCCCGGTGTTCTTCGCTGAACACCGTCTTGTACACGTCGTCGTAGCGCCGGGCGAAGGTGACCTCGAGGCCTTCACGCAGGTAGTCGGGCAGTTCGTCGAAGTCCTTGCGGTTGGCCGCCGGCAGCACGAGCTCGCGGATACCGCTGCGCCGGGCGGCGATCACCTTCTCGCGGATGCCGCCGACCGCCAGCACCTGTCCGGTCAGCGTCAGTTCACCGGTCATCGCGACCGGGCGCGCGATCTTCTGCTTGCGCGCCAGGGAGATCAGCGCCGTGGCCATCGTGATGCCGGCGCTGGGCCCGTCTTTCGGCGTCGCGCCTTCCGGGACGTGCAGGTGCACCTGCGACTCGTCGAAGAACGCCGGATCGGCCTGGAAGTGCTTGAGGTGCGACATCACGTAGCTGTAGGCGATGTCGGCGGACTCTTTCATCACCGCCCCGAGTTGCCCGGTGAGTTTGAAGCCGCGGTTCAGGGTGTGGATGCGTTGCGCCTCGATCGACAGCGTGGCGCCCCCCAGCGGCGTCCACGCGAGGCCGGTGACGATGCCGACGCCACGCACCGGCTTCTCCCGGGTGAAGGACGGTGCACCGAGCATCTCGTCGACGTCCTTGCGGCCAATGCGGATTTTCTGGTCCGGATCGTCCAGCAGCCTGACGACCGACTTGCGCACCAGCGCGCCGAGTCGTTTCTCCAGGTTGCGCACGCCGGCCTCGCGGGCGTAGCCCTCGATGACGTGCTTCAGGGCGCTGTCGCTGATCTTCAGCGTACTCGGCTTCACGCCACTGCGTTCGAGCAGCTTCGGCCACAGGTGATTGCGGGCGATGGCGAGCTTTTCCTCGGCGATGTAACCGGCCAGTCGAATGACTTCCATGCGGTCGAGCAGCGGCCCCGGAATCGTGTCGAGCTGGTTGGCCGTGCACACGAACAGCACGTGCGACAGGTCGATGCGCAGGTCCAGGTAGTGGTCGAGAAACTCGGCGTTCTGCTCCGGGTCGAGCGCCTCGAGCAGCGCGGAGGCGGGATCACCCTGGAACGAGGCTCCGATCTTGTCGATCTCGTCGAGCATGATCACCGGGTTGCTGACCCCGACCTGCTTGAGCGCCTGCACGAACTTGCCGGGCATCGCGCCGATGTAGGTGCGCCGGTGGCCCTTGATCTCCGCCTCGTCGCGCATGCCGCCGAGGCTGAAGCGGTAGAACTCGCGGTTCAGCGAATTCGCGATCGACTTGCCTATCGAGGTCTTGCCGACCCCGGGCGGACCGACCAGCAGAATGATCGAGCCGGCGATCGCGCGGCGGTAGGCTCCGACCGCGATGAACTCGAGGATGCGCTCCTTCACGTCGGCGAGGCCGTCGTGCTCGTCGTCGAGGATCTTTCGCGCCCGCGCCAGGTCGAGGCTGTCCTCGGACTGCCGGCCCCAGGGCACGGACGTCGCCCAGTCCAGGTAGTTACGGGTCACGCCATACTCGGGCGAGCCGACCTCGAGGACCTGCAGCTTGTCCATCTCCTCCTCGATACGGGCCAGGGCCGCCCCCGGCACGTCGAGGTCGACGAGGCGTTCGCGGAAGCGCTCGACGTCGGCGCTCCGGTCGTCCTTGGAGATGCCGAGCTCCTTTTGTATCGCCTTCATCTGCTCGCGCAGAAAGAACTCGCGCTGGCGCTGGCTGATGGTCTCGTTGACCTGGCTGGAGATCTTCTCCTGCAGGCGGCCCACCTCGACTTCCTTGCGCAGCAGCGGCAGCACCTTCTCCATGCGCGGCAGCAAGGGCAGGGTCTCGAGAATCTCCTGCAGCTCCTGCGCGGTGGCCTGGGTCAGGGTTGACGCGAAATCGGTCAGCGCCGAAGGCTCGTCGGCGCTGAAGCGGTTCAGGTACTGCTTGAGCTCTTCGTTGTAGAGCGGGTTGAGCGGCAGCAGCTCCTTGATCGTGCCGATCAGGGCCATCGCGAAGGCCCGCACCTCGTCGGTGTCGGGCTCGTCGGTCTCCAGGTACTCGACCTGGACCACGAACGGGGGCTTGTCGTTGATCCAGCGCTTGATGCGCATGCGTTGCAGGCCCTGCACGATGAACTGCACCCGCTTCGCGTCTCCGGCCGCGTTGTGCAGGCGGGCCGCCACGCCGATCTCACGGAAGTCCTGGGGCCTGACCTTGTTGGGATCGTCGGTACTGACGAAGCACAGCGCCATCACCCGTTGCTCGGACTCGGCGACGCGGCGTATGGTGTCTCCCCAGGGTTCCGCTTCGACCAGCATCGGCTGGATCTGTGCCGGCATGAACGGCCGGCCGGTCACCGGGATCAGGTACAGGGTCTCGGGCAGGATCTGGCCGGGCAGGACGAGACTGTTGTGGCGTGACTGACGGGCTTCGTCCTGTCCCTGCTGTTCGTCGACGATCTCGGCGTCGACCGCGTCCTTGGCGTCCATCGGGTGATCCTTTGCTGTGGCGATCCGCGCGGGCTGGCGGCGCGTACCCGACTCACTGTATGGGCAGTGCCCCGGGCTTTCAACGGTGCGACCATGAACGACAAGCCGACACGACGCGTGCTGATTACCGGCGGTACCGGCTTCATCGGAGCCCGGCTGTGCCCTCGCCTGGCCGAGGACGGCTGGTCCCTGACCGTCCTGACGCGCCGGCCCGAACGCGCCCGTCAACGCCTGCCGGCCGGCACCGACACGATCGTCGACTTCGACGAATTGCCCGGGGATACGGTCTTCGACGCCGTGATCAACCTGGCCGGCGAAGGCATCGCCGACAAACGCTGGACCGCGCAGAGAAAAGCCGAGTTGGAGGCCAGCCGCGTGGACCTCACGCACCGGTTGATCGCCTGGCTGAGCAACGCGCAGCAGCGCCCGGGCGTGCTGGTCAGCGGCTCGGCGATCGGCTGGTACGGCGACGCCGGCGACCGCGAACTGCGCGAGAACGACATGCCCGGTCACACCGACTACGCCCACGACCTGTGCGCGCGCTGGGAGCAGGAAGCGCAGCGCGCGAAGGAACTCGGCATCCGCACCTGCCTGCTGCGCACCGGTGTGGTCGTCGGCCGGGACGGCGGCTTCCTGCAGCGCATGCTGCCGCCGTTCCGCTTCGGACTGGGCGGACCGATCGGCAGCGGTCGGCAGTGGATGAGCTGGATCCACCGCGAGGATCTGGTCGGCATGATCGTGCTGCTGCTCGAACGCGCCGACCTCGAGGGCGTATTCAACGGCACCGCCCCCAGCCCGGTGACCAACCGCGAGTTCTCGCGCACCCTCGGCCGCGTCCTGCATCGCCCGGCGGTGCTGCCGGTACCGCCTCCGGTACTGGAGTTCGCCTTCGGCGAAATGGCCAATCTGCTGACCGGCGGCCAGCGCGTGCTGCCCGGCCGCATCGCCGACGCCGGCTACGACTTCCTCTACCCCGACCTCGAAGGCGCCCTGCGCCAGGCCGTGACCTGACCGATTGCTCAGGTGGTGGCGAGGACTGCCACGTGTTCGTGGGCACTGCGCGCCAGTGCGTCGAGGTCGTAACCGCCCTCCAGCACCGAAACGATTCGCCCGCCGGCACTGCCCCGCGCCAGTTCGACGATCAGCTCGCTGACCCAGCGGTAGTCGTCCTCGTCGAGCTCGAGGCCCCCGAGCGGGTCGTTGCGGTGCGCGTCGAACCCGGCGGAAACGAAGATCAGCTGCGGGCGGTGCGCCTGCACACGGCCCAGCCAGTCCCGTTCCAGGGCCTTGCGGAATGCCGCTCCCGTGGTGCCCGCGGCCAGCGGGGTGTTGACGATGTTGGGCCGGTCCAGGTCGAAGTGGCGCAGCGGATAGAAGGGGTGCTGGAAACTCGAGCACACCAGCACCCGCTCGTCATCCTGGAATATGTCGACGGTGCCGTTGCCGTGGTGCACGTCGAAGTCGAGTATCGCAACCCGGTCGATGCCGGGCACCTGCAGCGCCTGCCGCGCGCCGACGGCGACGTTGTTGAACACGCAAAAGCCCATCGCGGCGGCCGCCTCGGCGTGGTGTCCTGGCGGGCGCACGGCGCAGAACGCGCGGTCGAGTTCCCCGGCCAGCACCGACTCGGTGGCCTGCAGCACCGATCCGGCAGCCAGCAGCGCCGCCTGCCGGGTGTGCGGGTTCATCGAGGTGTCGGAGTCGAGCGCTACGTGACCCTCGCTGGGCGCCATCTCGTCGACCCACTCGATGTAGGCCGTCGGATGGGCGCCGGCCAGCGCGGTCGTGTCCGCCGGCAACGGTTCCCGCAGGACCAACTGGTCGCGGAGCCCCGACGCACTCAGGTAGTCGTCGATCGCCTGCAGCCGCGCCGGCGACTCGGGATGCGCAGGCCCCATCTCGTGGGCCATGCAGTCGGCGTGGAAAAAGTACCCGGTGTTCATGCCGTCCACCTCGCGTAAGCGAAATGGACTATGGTAACGCTTATCCGGTCGCGGCGGTCGAGGTCGGCACCGGCACCGCGGCCACCAGGTCCGCGATCGCGGTATCGCCGAGTGCCAGCGCGGCGGTGACCAGGGCGGAAGCCAGCAAGAGTCCCAGCCACGGAATGCGTGCGGCGCTGTTGGTGTAGATGTCGTTGCTCACGGCATGTCCCTCTCGATACGCCACTATAGACGCCCGATGGGTCGAATTGGATGCACGGAGCCGCGACGAAACGGCACTTTTCCACGTTCACCGCAATACCTGCCGGAATCCAGAGCTTCAGGGCGCGCCCGCGACCTCCCGTTGCCACGGCAATCCGAACGGCGGCAGGTCACCGGGCACCTCGTTTCCGACGGCCACCTGTACCCGATCCAGGTAGCGGAGCAGGCTGTCGTTCTCCGGGTGCTCGATGCGCAACGCGTAGCTGCAGCCCTCCAGCTTGCGGCTCAGGCGGCCCCGGAACTCGCCCGCGCCCGCACCGGTGTTGTCGAGTCCGGCCGCCGCGGCATGCACGCAGGCAGCGTAGCCGCCCCGCCAGTTCAACGCACCGTAAGCGCCCGATTCGGCGTGAGCCAGGGCACTGGCCAGCACCAGGTAGTACTGCCCCACGGACGGGTCATCGCCACGGCTGTCGAGGCGGGCGCAGACGCCGTTGTCCCAGGCCTGGCAGCGCAGGCCACTGGCCTCGAACACGCGGGCAGCGATCCGCAGCTGGTGGTTGACGGCACCGGCGTAGTCGCCCGTGGCGCCGAGCACGGCCCCCGCGTTGTTCAGCATCGTCGCGGCATTGAGTGCGTCACCGCCCTGCGCGTACTGGCCCGAGGCCGCGATGTAGAAGGCATGGGCCGAGGCGTAGTTACCGGACTGGGAAGCGGCGGCACCACGCTCCCAGGTCTGTTCGGCTTCGTCGAACTGAGCGTTCTGCGGACCGGCGCAGCCGGCCAGCGCCGCGGCGGTGAGCACCGCGACGGCAGTCGAGCATCGGAACATGGCACTCTCCGTTCGTTGACGGCATTCGTCTGCCTGTTATCGCGCGGCCCTGCAGCCGCATTCGTTATGGCGACGCGGGATCGAGGAGAGACGCCCCGCGCACAGACAATGTATATATCAAGTATCGCTTAAGGGATCAAAGGTCGAAAGCGGCCAGGGCTCCGGACAGAGCGTTCTGCAAATCCCACAACGTGTCAGGCGGGACGGGGCGCGGGAACCGGCAGCGGGACCGCTGCCGGATGCTGTCGAAACGGCTAAGTGTAGGCGCGGTGCCGCCGGCGGCGGCCCCGCGGCGGCTCAGCCCTTGAGACGGTTGGTCAGGCCTTCCATCAGGTCAACCGGCAGTGGGAACACGATAGTCGAACTCTTCTCGCCGGCTATCTGGGTCAGCGTCTGCAGGTACCGCAGCTGCAGTGCGGAAGGCTGCTGCGACAGCATGCGCGCGGCCTCGAGGAGCTTTTCCGACGCCTCCATCTCACCGATGGCGTGGATCACCTTGGCGCGCCGCTCCCGCTCCGCCTCGGCCTGGCGGGCGATGGCGCGGATCATGCTCTCGTCGAGGTCGACGTGCTTGATCTCGACGTTGGCGACCTTGATGCCCCAGCTGTCGGTGGCCTGGTCGAGGATTTCCTGGATATCGGCATTGAGCTGGTCGCGCGAGGCGAGCATCTCGTCGAGCTCGTGCTGGCCGAGCACCGAGCGCAGCGTGGTCTGCGCCAGCTGGCTGGTGGCCTCGTGATAATTCACGACGTTGATGATCGCCCGCTGCGGGTCCACGACGCGGTAGTACAGCACCGCGTTGACCTTGACCGATACGTTGTCGCGCGAGATCACGTCCTGGGTCGGCACGTCCATCGTCACGATGCGCAGGTCGACGCGCACCATCTGCTGGATGCCCGGGATGATGATGATCAGGCCCGGACCCTTGACCTTGTAGAAGCGCCCGAGCATGAACACGACGCCGCGCTCGTACTCGCGCAGGATCTTGAACATGCTGAAGATGAGCAGCAGGACGAAAACGATCAGTGCGGGGGCAAAGACACCCATGTCAGTTCTCCGTTGGGGGTTTCTGGTCGGTCAGGTGCACGGTCAGGCCGTCAACACGGCTGATCCACAGTGACTGGCCCTTCTGGACCGGGTCCTCGGTATGGGCGTGCCAGATTTCGCCGCCGACCTGCACCTGGCCGTCGCCGGAAAAATCGGTGAGCGGAATGGCCATGGCCCCGACCAGCTGATCGAGGCCCGTGACCTGGCGCTGCGCGTGCGCGCGCAGCGCCATGCGCACGATCAGCACCAGCACGCCGACCGAGGTCACGGCCAGCGCCAGGATAATCGGCATCGCGATCTGGAAGGCCGGCAGCTCGGTGTCCATCAGCACGATCGAGCCGATCACGAAGGCGACGACACCGCCGAATCCGAGAATGCCGAAACTGGGCACCATGGCCTCGCCGATCATCAGCGCCACGCCGAGAATGATCAGGCCGAGGCCGACGTAGCTGACCGGCAGCACCTGCATCGCGTACAGGGCCAGCAGCAGGCAGATCGCGCCGACCACGCCGGGCACGAAACCGCCCGGGTTGTAGAACTCGAGAATCAGCCCGTAGATGCCAATCAGCATCAGGATGTAGGCGACGTTCGGGTTGGTGATCGTCGCCAGGAACTGGTTGCGCCAGTCCGGCTCGCGCTCGACGACGGTCAGGCCCTCGGTGTTGAGGGTCACCTCGCGCTCGTTCACGGTCACCGTACGGCCGTCGAGCTGCGCCAGCAGGTCGGCGCGGTCCTCGGCGACCAGGTCGATGACGTTCTGCTCGAGGGCGTCGGCTGCGGACAGGTTGGCGGCCTCGCGCACCGCCTTTTCCGCCCAGTCGGCGTTACGGCCGCGCAGCTCGGCGAGGCCACGGATGTAGGCGACCGCGTCGTTGAGCACCTTGCGCTCCATCGCCGTGCCCGGCGCCGGCACCGACTCGTCGGCCGGCGCGGCACCGTCCGTCGCCGCGTCGCCTCCGTCCTCAGCGGCGCTGTCCCCGTCGGCCGGCGGCTGCTGCGGACCGGGCATGCCGGGCGCGCCCATCTGCACCGGCGTGGCCGAACCGAGATTGGTCGCCGGCGACATGGCCGCCACGTGGCTCGCGTAGAGGATGTAGGTGCCGGCGCTGGCCGCGCGGGCGCCCTTGGGCGTCACCCAGGTCACCACCGGCACGTTCGAGGCGAGAATCGCCTTGATGATGTCCCGCGTCGCCGCATCCAGGCCGCCCGGCGTGTCCATGCGCAGCAGCACGAAGGCCGCCCCGGCTTCCTCGGCTTCCTCGAGCGCCCGGGTGATGTAGTCGGTGGTCGCCGGGCCGATCGCGCCGTCGATGCGCAGCTCCCAGGCTTCGTCGGCCTGCGCAGGCAGCGCCCAGCCGGCGAGCAGCAGGCTGGCGAACAGGCACCATGTCCACAGTCGGTTCATACGCCGTACTATACGCGATGAACCCGTAATTCGTTTACGTCGCCCGCACCCGGGCGGCGGGGAGCCAGACCGCGATGAGCAGCGAACGGGACCGACAGGCGATGGTCGCGACCGTCGACGCGCACTTTCGCGCCACCGCCGTCGACACGGGCTGCGCCCGGCTCGACGACCGCGTGCGCCAGGCGCTGCTCGCGGTGCCCCGCGAACACTTCGTGCCGCCCGACGCGCGGCACCTCGCCTATCGCGATACGCCGCTGCCGATCGGCCACGAGCAGACCATTTCGCAGCCCTTCATCGTCGCGCTGACCGTCCAGCTGCTCGCGCCGCAGGCGCAGCACCGCGTGCTCGACGTCGGCAGCGGCTGCGGCTACCAGGCGGCGGTCCTCGCTCGACTGGTCGACCACGTCTACGGCATCGAAGTGATCGCGTCCCTGGTGGACTGCGCGCGGGCCACGCTGCGTGAACTGGCCATCGAGCGGGTCACTCTGCGCTGCGGCGACGGCCATGACGGCTGGCCCGAAGAAGCCCCCTTCGACGGCATCGCCGTCGCCGCGGCCACACGCGTCGTCCCCGACGCCCTGCGCCAGCAGCTGCGCATCGGCGGCCGCATGGTCCTTCCCGTCGAGGACGTGCGCGGCTGGCAGCACCTGCGACTCGTCGAACGCGTCGCCGAAGACCAGTGGGACGAACGCAACCTCCTCGCCGTCCGCTTCGTACCCCTGATCACCCCGACCAATCGGGCCAGGTTCCATTGAAAACCCGACCAATGGGGCCAGGTTCGATTGATAGATCAATGGGGCCAGGTTCAATTGATACTGGATCAATGGGGCCAGGTTCGATTGATACGGTCGATTGCGCGATCGTGGAGCGCTTGCTAACGTGCTGCGCATGATCGATTCGGTTCAAGCAGCCGACGTATCCAGGCCCGCAGACAGCAGCCGGGCCGGGCGCGAATCGGCGTCGGGCGATTTTCAGCAGCAGCTGGCGCTGTTCTGGCCCTACGGCCGGTTGGACAGCGACCCGCGCGCCGCGAAGTCGCTGACGCGCCAGGCCGTGCGCGAGGTCGCTGCGATCGACACCTCGCCGGATGCGGCGCGCCGCCGGCGCGACCGCTGAACTACTCCGCGCCGTTCACCGGCACCGTATACCGCGTGCGCAGCTCGTCGCGCGCGTCCGCGTCCAGTCCGTAACGATCGGCAAGGTAGTCGTCGACGCCACCGAACTGCGCGTCGATCGTGTCGAGCGCCCGCTCCAGGTACTCGCGCCGCGTTTCCATCATCGGTCGGACGACGGCTTCGTCGTAGTGCCCGTAGCGGCGCTTGATGCGGCCGAGTTCACGCTCGATCGGGTAGTGGCGGGCCGACAGCAGGTAGTCTTCCAGGATCGTGTCCCGGGACACGCCCAACGCCATCAGGATCAGCGCCGCGGCAAAACCGGTGCGGTCCTTGCCGGCCGAGCAGTTGATCAACAGCGCGCCGTCGTCGAGTTCGCGCATCGCCTGCAACACGCGGCCGAACTGCGGCTGCGCATGGGTCACGAACTCCTCGTTGATGGTCGCCATGAAGCGGGCCATGTCCTCGGCGTCACGGATACCGGCATTGAGCAGCGACAGCGCCTGGCTCGCCGCACCCGGATCGATAGTCAGGGTCAGCACCTCGGTACCGGCCGGCAGCAGGCTGGGCTCCTTGTCGCGCTCTTCGTCGCGTCGGAAGTCGCAGTTCAGGCGGATGTCGAGCAGCTCGAGCAGCGCCCGATCCTCCTCGGTCAGCCGCGCGAGGTGGCCGGAACGGTACAGGCGGCCCCAGCGGACGCGCCGGCCGTCGGCGGTCGGGTAGCCGCCGAAGTCACGAAAATTGGTGCCCCCGGCCAGCGGCAGCCCCTCCCGCAGGGTCACGTCGACGTCGGCCCC
>CAZOUC010000047.1:0-7153 GCA_964582825.1 uncultured Enterobacteriaceae bacterium
GGGTTCCCCGCGCCGGATCGGTCTGCAGGATTGTAGAGGCACCTGCCGAGCCTGCAAGGGACCTGGCTTGTCGGCCGCCGGAGCCTGGGCAAGAATGCCGGCAGCACCGGTGAGGATTGCACAGTGAGCAGCGACGAGCCGACCATGCCGTCTGCAGCGGGTGACGCCACCGTTCCAGCGGGCGCCACCGAAGCCGCGCAGGCGGCCCGCCCGTCGACGGATAGCCCGGTGCGCGTGGGCAGCATTCTCAAGGATCGCTTCGTCATCGAAGCGGAACTGGGCCGCGGCGGCATGGGCGCCGTGTTCCGCGCCCGTGACCTGCGCCGTGTCGAAGCCCGCGATCCCCACCCGCACGTCGCCGTCAAAGTGCTCAGCGGCGCATTCCAGGCGCACCCCCGGGCCTTCGTCGCACTGCAGCGGGAGACCGACAAGGCGCAGAAGCTCGCCCATCCGAACATCGTAACGGTGTACGACTTCGACCGTGACGGCGAGCTGTTCTTCATGACCATGGAACTGCTCGAAGGGCAGTCACTCGATCGCCTGATCGGCGCCGAGGGCGCTGCCGGCCTGCAGGCCGCAAAACGGGTCCCGGTGCTGCGTGCTATCGCCGCCGGGCTGGCCTACGCGCACGAGAAAGGCATCGTGCACTCGGACATGAAGCCGCAGAACGTGTTCCTGACCGACGACGGTCGGGTCAAGCTGCTCGACTTCGGTATCGCTCGTGCGGCGAGCAGTATCGGTGCCGCCGCCGACAGCGCCTTCGACGCGGGCGAACTCGGCGCGCTGACGCCGGCCTACGCCAGCCCCGAGATGCTGGAAGGGCAGGAGCCGGAACCCGCTGACGACGTCTATTCACTGGGCCTGATCGCCTGCGAGTTGTTCAGCGGCAAGCACCCGTTCATGCGCCAGCGTGCTACCGAGGCGCGCGATGCCGGTTTGCGGCCGCCGCGCCCACCCGGGCTCAATGCGCGCCAGTGGCGTACCGTGGCGGCCGCGCTGCAGTTCGAACGCAGCAAGCGCGTTCCCGATGCGTCGCGTTTCCTCCAGCGCTTCGACGGGCTCAGCGTGCTGGCACGGTCGCTGCTAGCCGTTCTGCTGCTGACCGTGGCCGGATTCAGCGCCGCCCTGATCCTGAAGCCGCCCGGTCCGGAAGTGCCCTTCGACGAGTTGCCGCAGGCGGTGCAGGCCGAATTCCTCGAGGAGCTTGCCGAGGTGGACCGGGCGATGCCGTTCCTCGGCACCGATCTCCACGCCATCAACGACGTCCGCCACTACATCGACCGTGCCTGGCGACTGCATCCCTTGAATCCGGACCTGCAGCAGCGCATCGATACGGTGATGGACTCGTTGTCGGCGCAGGCCGCACGCGCCAGTGGCGACGCCCGGCGCGACCGGGCGTTGCTGAGTACGATGCGCAGCATGCGAGAGACCGAGGCCTTCCGCCACAACGACGAACTGCAAAGGCTGATCGAGCGCGTCGAGCGGCGGCTGCCGCCCGGTTGACCGGCTGGAGCCTTTGACGACCCGTGGGGCTTTGCTTATGCTCCGACGCAACCGCCGGTCCGCGCTCCGATGCCTCCAGCGCTTTGGCCGGCCAGGATGTGCCGATGCCGTCAATAACAAGGGCACAGGGACGTACTCGAATCCTGCAGCTGCTGCTGGTGGCCGTCGCCGCTCCGGCTCTGCTCAGTTGTGGTGCCACGACGCCGGTTGCGCCCGGCTCGGTCAATCCGCACGCTGCCCGGGTCGCTGACCTGCAGGTCGTCGACTGCCTGCTGCCGCCCCAGGTGCGCCGACTCGGCAACATGACCTACCTGTCCGCCCGGCGACCGACGCTGACGACGGCCGCCGACTGTCGCGTCCGTGGTGGCGAGTACGTCGAGTACGACCGCGCCGACTACCGCAGCGCGCTGGCCGTGTGGATGCCGGCCGCCGAGGAGGGCGACGCGGAAGCGCAGGCCAATGTCGGCGAGATCTTCGAGCGCGGTCTCGGCGGCACACCGAACCACGCCGCTGCGGCGATCTGGTACGAAAAGGCGGCGCAGCAGGGCAACGCCCGCGCCCGGTTCAACCTCGGAACGCTCTACGAACAGGGGCTCGGCGTCGAGAAGGACCTGCTCAAGGCCCTCAACCTGTATCGCCTGGCCTGGGGGCTCCCGGCCGACAGCGTCATGTTCCGGGAAAAGGCCGAGGAGGAAAAAGCCCGACTGCGGCAGGAACTGCAGCAACAGATCGACCGGCAGGAAACGCAGCTGCGCCTGATGCGCCGGCAGATCGAAGAACTGCAGGCGAGACCGGATTTCAGTGCCAGCAACGCCGTGCTGCGCTCGGAGATCGAGGCCCTGCAGAGCCTGGTCGACTCCCTGGAATCACAGCGCAGCAACGCACAGGCGCAGGTGCGGGACCTGGCGCCGACGCGTGGCGTGGCGGTTCAGGACGACGGACCGGAACCGTCCGGCGACGCGGCCGAGCTGCGGGTCGGTGATCTCGATTTCGGGCGCTACCACGCGCTCGTCATCGGCAACCAGAACTACCAGCGCATCGACTCGCTGCAATCGCCCCACCGGGATATCGAGCGCATCGGCGAACTGCTGCGGGATCGGTACGGATTCCAGGTGCAGCTGATCCGCGACGGCAGCAACATCACGGTCATGGAAGCGATCAATGACCTCAACGCGCGCCTCGGCGACGACGACAACCTGCTGATCTACTACGCGGGACACGGCAGCCGCGTCCGTGCCGGCGAACACGAGAGCGGGTACTGGCTGCCGGTGAACGCCGACCCGCCGCCGCGCGACACGTTCTGGGTCTCCAACGAGTTCGTGACCCGGCACCTGGCGCGGCTTCCGGCGCGTCGGGTGCTGGTGATCGCCGACTCCTGCTACGCCGGCCTGCTGTCGTCGTCGCCCGGGTACCTGTTCCTCGGGGACGATCCGAACTATTCCGACGACTACATCCGTTACAAGCTGCCGCGCCGCGCCCGCCTGCTGATGGCCTCCGGCGGGGACAGCCCGGTGCTGGACGGCGACGCCGGCGACCACTCGGTCTTCGCCGCGGCCCTGATCGACGTGCTCGAGGACAACCGCTCCCTGCTCGCCGGACCCGAACTGTTCGTCCGGGTCCGCGACCGCGTGCGCCAGTCCGAGGCCGCGGCAGGGATCGGGCAGGAGCCGCAGTACAAGACCATCAAGGGCGCCGGCCACGAGGTCGGTGATTTCTTTTTCGTTCCCCGGGACATCAGCTCCTGAACGAGGTGCCGCCGCCATGCCTTGTCCACGCCTTCGCAAACCGGGTACCACCGGCGTCCTTGCCCTCGCCCTGCTCGGCCTCAGTGGACACGAGGCGGTCGCCGCCAACGCCGGCTTCCAGGATTACTTCTTCCTGGTGTGCCAGAACCCGACCGGGGCGCTGGCGCAGCGCTGCGCTGAGACCGACCAGGACCAGGGCGACCTGTCCGGTGACAGCGAGTCGTCGCTGAACCCGAGTCAGGGCCTGTCCGTCAACGACATCGCGCTCGGCGCCGCCCGCGCACAGGCGAAGCAGGCACGGGAGCGCACCGAGCGCATGCGCGAGGGTTACGAGGAGCTCGGGCCGCGCGTCGAGGTGGGGCCCTTCGGCCTGCTGCTGCACGCGCGCGCCGGTCGCATCGAAGCCGACCGGGTGGTCGACGAGGAAACGGAGCGCGGCTACGAGTCCGACAGCTGGGCGCTCGAGATCGGCCTCGACTACCGCCTCGACGATCGGGGATTTCTCGGCGCCCTGTTGAGCTACGAGGAGACGCAGCTGGACTTCGACGCCGAGAACCCGGGCCGCAATTTCACGCCGGCGCGGAACGCGGGTGAGATCGACACCGACGGGATTGGCCTGACCCTGTTCGGCGCCTGGCAGCTGAGCGAGCTCTGGTACGTCGAGGGCAACGCCGCCTGGGTGATCGAGGACTACCGCTTCCGCCGCAGCTCGGTGTTCCAGGAATCCAACCGCTCGGTGCCGCAGACCGATGTGCTCACGCGAAGCGCATCCGACGGCAGTCAGACCTGGGCGGCGCTGAATACCGGCTATGCCTGGTCGCGCGGGCCGCTGAGCCTGACACCCTACGCGGGGCTGACCTACACGAACTCGGAAGTCGACGCCTACGAAGAGGAGGACCTGAACGGGTCCGGTCTGAACATGCGCTTCGAGCGCCTGGACCGCGACTCGCTGGTGGCGCACCTCGGTGTGTTCGCCGCCTACGTCATCAACACCGACGTCGCGGTGCTGCAACCGCAGGTGCGCATGGAACTGGAGCGCCAGTTCGGGCGCGACCCCGACGCCATCGCCACCAGTTACCTGCTCGACGCGGCGCAGAACCGCTACCTGACGAGCCACGAGAATCCGGACGAAAACAACGGCACCGTCGCCTTCTCGATGGCGGCGATTTTCCCCGGAGGCTGGATGCCGTTCTTCGACGTCGATTACCTGTTCGGCGACGCCAACTACGAGTCCTGGCGCGTCACCGCGGGCTTCCGCCTGGAGCTGTAGTCCAGCGCGGCTCAGCCCTTGGTCAGGAAGTCCAGTACCTTGTCGGCGAACTTGCCGTAGGGCGGCGCCAGGAACTTCGCCGACGAGATCGGCGCCTGGTAGAAGATCGGCCGCAGCTTGGAAAAGGTCTCGAAACCCTCACGGCCGTGGTAGTGGCCCATGCCGCTGTCGCCGACGCCACCGAAGGGCAGGTCGTGCTGGGCCACGTGGAACAGGGCGTCGTTGACCGACACACCGCCGGACATCACGCGATCGACCAGCAGCTGCACCTTCGCCTTGTCGTTGCTGAACGGGTACAGCGCCAGCGGCCGCGGCCGCGAGTTCACGTACTCGATGACCTCCTCGAGACTGCGATAGGTGCGGATCGGCAGCAGCGGGCCGAAGATCTCGCGCTGCATCAGCTGCGTGTCGTCGGGCGCGCCGATGACCAGGTGCGGCGCCAGCTTGCGGGCGGCGGCGTCACTGCGCGGCCCCGGGATGAGCTGCTCGATGCGGGCGCCGCGGGACTCGGCCTCCTCGAGGGCCTCGGTGAGGCGGTTGAAGGCGCGGTCGTCGATTACCGAGGTCAGGTCGGGGCTCGACAGCTGCGGGTAGCGCTGCGGCACGATCTCCTTGGCCAGCTGCACGAACTCGTCGACCTTGCCCTCGGGCAGGAACATGTAGTCGATATTGGTGCAGATCTGGCCGTTGTTGAACATCTTGACGAACATGATCCGCTCGGCGGCCTTGCGCAGAGGGTAGTCGTCGCAGACAACGGCCGGGGCCTTGCCGCCGAGCTCGAGGGTGACCGGGCACAGATTCTGCGCGGCGGCGGCCATCACCTTGCGGCCGGTCTGGCTGGAGCCGGTGAACAGCAGGTGATCGAAGGGCAGTTTCGAGAATTCGATGCCGACGGTGCCGGTCTCGTCAAAGATCGACAGCTTCTCGGGCGGAAAGTAGTTCGGCATTTTCTCGATCATCAGCGCCGCGAGGTGGCGCGAGTTCTCCGACATCTTGACCATTGCGCGGTTGCCGGCGGCGAAGATGTAGACCAGCGGCATGATGCTGAGGTTGATCGGGAAGTTCCACGGCACGATCACGCCGACCACGCCGAGCGGCTGCGGCACCACGCGGTTCTTCGCGCCCATGTAGGTCATCATGTCGATCGGCCGGCGCTGCGGCTTCATCCAGCCTTTCAGGTGGCGCAGCGTGTGCTTGATCGCGTCGAACACCGTGAAGATCTCGGCGAACAGGGTCTCGTGCCGGGAGCGGTTGCCGTAGTCGGCGTTGATCGCCTCGATGATGGCTTCCTTGTTGTCGGCGACGAAGCGCTTGAGCTGCAGCAGGTCGGCCTTGCGCTCGGCGAAGGTCGGCATCGGGTGGGCGAAATAGGCCTTGCGCTGCATTTCCAGCGTCGCTTCGAGCTGCTGGCGGACCTCGAGCATCGGGTCCAGGCTGCGGACGGGTTCCGTCGTCATCGCGAATCTCCCTGCGGTCACCGGTCTTCGAGCATATCACTTCGCTCCCGACGCCAGAACGTCGGCACCATGCCGCCGACGTATCCGGCAGGGGTGCCGGACCCGCCCGGGCGCCGGATTCGGCCGCTTCCGGCTAGCTCCGGTTTGTCCGACCGGTTCGCTCTGGAGTCTTGCTCGTCGCCCTGGACTGGGTCTTTGCCTTTGCCTTTGCCTTGGTCCTGGTCTTGGCCTTTGACCGGGCTTTGGCCCTGGGCCGGGTCGCGGCAGGCTTGCGGGTCTTCGCAGACCTGCGCCGCGCGGCGGGTCGGTCCGCGTCGCCGACCTGCCGTTCGAGTTCGGTCATCGCTTCGAGCATGAAGTCGGCGATGCGCTGCGGGTCCGGGATCGACAGGGCGTCGGCGATCGCGGCGAAGTCCATGCGGCCGGCATAGGAGTTGAAAGTGACGTTGATCTTGGTGCCGCCGGCGAGCGTCGACACCGGGTACGAGCCGACGATCTCGCCGCCGGCGAAATAGCAGCGTTGCCGGGGCCCGACGACGTTGGACACGTTGACGTTGGTCGATGGCGGCAGCACGCCGCCGAGCGGCGTCCGGTTCACGGCCTCGGTCAATCCGCCGAGCAGCAGCAGGTAATCCATCTGCGCCTGCGGTGACAGGCGCGCGGCCTCGTTCTTCGCTTCCATCGACGAGCGGTGCACCTGGTGGAGTCTCGGCACGATGCGCGTGCCGGGTTCGCCGAGCGCGACCGAGATCGCCGAAATCTGCGTGGCCGCCCCGTCGGTGATTCTCGAGCGGACCGCCATCGGGCAGACCGCGACCAGCGGGCGGGACGGGCGCTCCCCGTATTCGTCGGCGTAGCGCTCGAGTGCGTGCCCGACCAGGGTCAGGGCCACGTCGTTGACCGTGACCTGGTAGTGCTTCGCGACGCGTTGGAAGCGGTCGAGGGCGAGAGAACCGATACCGAGGCGGCGGGTGGCGTGGACCTTGCCGTTGAAACGGGTCTTCGGCGCCGAGAAAGGCAGGGCGCGCTCGCCGGCGATGACGCCGCCGGCCTGCAGCACGTTACGCCCGATCGCCGCGGCGACTTCGCCTGCGGCCCGGTACTGGCGGTTCAGCTGCCGCGCCAGGGCGCCGAGATCCGGGCCGCGGTCTTCACTGGCCGGGCGGTCGAGCAGCGGC
>CAZOUC010000047.1:7163-10684 GCA_964582825.1 uncultured Enterobacteriaceae bacterium
ACCGCCAGGTCGTCGGGCTCCGATGCCACGGCGCGGCTCATCCGGGCGATGGCCGAAGCGCCGTCGACGTAGGCGTGGTGGACTTTCCAGTACACGGCGACGCGCTGCTGTTCGAGCCCGTCGATGACGTAGACGACCCAGCCCGGCCGGCTGCGGTCCAGCAGCGCACCGTGCAGGTCGGTCACCAGGTCGACGAGCTGTCGCTCGCTGCCCGGCGCCGGCAGGCTCAGGTGACGGACGTGGTAGTCGGCATCGAAGTATTCCGCCTCGGCCCACTTCGGCCGTCCGAACAGCGGGAACACCGGCACGTAGTTGAACGGCGGGTCGACCGGGCTGCCGCGGAAGCCCGCGATCAGCCGGGCGACCAGGGCGTCGCGCCCGTCGTGAACCGGCTCGAGGACCTGCACCACGCCCACGGCGATCGGGCTGTCAGGCGTTTCCATCAGGAAGGACATCAGGTCCATCATCGGGATGTTCTTTACGGTAGCACTCATCACGGCATCGGCAGGTGGACGACTCGATATTTCATGATACGCGATGCAGGTGGCCGATTTGCGGCGCTGCGGCCGTCCAGTACACTGGCGGCTTCATGCCGTTCCAGCGAAGTTCCGACAATCCATGAGCAGCCGACAGGCCTTTGCCCTGGCCATCCACGGCGGGGCAGGCACCTTCGACCGTGAGCGCCTCACGGCAGAACGTGAGCGCGCCTGCCGCGCGGCGCTCGCAGAGGCCCTGCGCAGCGGCCACGCGGTCCTCGACGCCGGCGGCGGTGCCGTCGACGCGGTCGCGGCTGCGGTGGCCTGCATGGAGGACTCCCCCTTGTTCAACGCCGGTCGCGGCAGCGTGTTCACCCACGACGGGCGCCACGAGATGGACGCTGCGGTCATGTCCGGCAGCGACCACGCGGCCGGCGCCGTGCTCGGCGTCAGCCGCGTGCGCAACCCGGTGCGGCTGGCCGTCGAGGTGATGCGTGCTTCCGAGCACGTCATGCTGGCCGGCGCCGGTGCGGAACAGTTCGCGGCCGAGCGAGACGTCTTGCTGGTCGACCCGGCCTGGTTCTCCACCGCGCGTCGCCGCCGCCAGCTGGCCCGCGTGCAGGGCATCGCGGCCGACGAGCTGCGCCTGTCCGAAGACGAGACCGACGACCACAAGTTCGGCACCGTCGGCGCGGTGGCCCTGGACCGCTCCGGCGACCTCGCCGCGGCCACCTCGACCGGCGGCATGACCAACAAGCGTTACGGACGTATCGGCGACTCGCCGGTGATCGGTGCCGGCACCTACGCCGACAACGCGGCAGGCGCGGTGTCCGCGACCGGCCACGGTGAGTATTTCCTGCGCTGCGTCGTCGCCCACGACATCTGCGCACGGGTACGCTACGCCGACATCGACCTGCAGCATGCCGCCGATGCCGTGATCCGCCAGCGCCTGGCGTCGATCGGCGGCGAGGGTGGCGTTGTGGCGATGGACCCTGGCGGACGCGTCGTCTACAGCTTCAACACCAACGGCATGTATCGGGGTCACGTCGACGCGCAGGGTCGCTGCGTTACCGCCGTATTCGCCGAGGAGTCCGAGTCGTGAAAATTGCCATCCTGTCGCGCAGCCGATCGATATTCTCCACGGCGCGCCTGGTCGAGGCGGGCCAGCTCCGCGGCCACCAGATGTTGGTTTTCAACACCCTGCGTTGCACCGTGAACATCCGCAGCACCGACCCGGAAGTCTGGTACGAGGGCCAGGAGCTGTGGGGCTTCGACGCGGTGATTCCGCGCATCGGCGCATCGATCACCGGTTACGGTCAGGCGGTAATCCGCCAGTTCGAGATGGCCGGCGTGTACAGCCTGACCGAAAGCAACGCGCTGGCCCGTTCACGCGACAAACTGCGTTCGCTGCAGCTGCTGTCGCAGACCGGTGTCGGCCTGCCGCGCACCAGCTTCGCGCACTCGGTACGCGATTCGAATGCGCTGGTCCAGATGGTCGGTGGCGCGCCGGTGGTGATCAAGCTGCTGTCCGGTACGCAGGGGCGCGGTGTGGTGCTCGCGCAAACCGCCAAGGCCGCCGAATCGGTGATCGATGCCTTCCACGAGCTGAACGCCGATTTCCTGGTGCAGGAGTACATCGCCGAGGCGGGCGGCAGCGACCTGCGCTGCTTCGTAATCGGCAACCGCGTGGTGGCTGCGATGCAGCGCACGGCCGCCAAGGGCGAATTCCGTTCCAACCTGCATCGTGGCGGCAGCGCCGAACTGGTCAAGATTTCCCGTGCCGAGCGGGCGACGGCGGTCAAGGCGGCGAAGACCATGGGGCTGACCGTGGCCGGCGTGGACCTGCTGCGATCGAGCCGCGGCCCGCTGGTCATGGAAGTCAACTCCTCACCCGGGCTCGAGGGCATCGAGGCGGCCACCGGCATCGACGTCGCCGGCAAGATCATCGAACACATCGAGGAAAACGTTGGCAAGTCCAGAGTCACCACGCGCGGCCGCGGCTGAGCACCAGTCCAACGGCGCGCTGGAAATCGCCGGTCGCCTGGTGGCGCCCGGCGAGCGCGTCGCGGTGGACCTGCCGATGGCATCGATCTACGCCCACACCGACGTGCGCATGACCGTGCACGTCGTGCGCGGTCGTCGCCCCGGTCCGTGCCTGCTGCTGTGCGCGGCGATTCACGGTGACGAACTGAACGGCGTCGAGGTCATCCGACGCGTCCTGCAGCACCGCGGCCTGCAGTCGATCCGCGGCACCCTGATCGCGATCCCGGTGGTCAACGTGTACGGGTTTCTCGCCGGTACCCGCTACCTGCCGGACGGCCGCGATCTGAATCGCAGCTTTCCCGGTTCACCGCGTGGTTCCCTGGCCTCGCGCATGGCTCACAGTTTCATGGAAGAGATCGTCGTCAAGGCGACCCACGCGATCGACCTGCATACCGGCAGCGGCCATCGCAACAACCTGCCGCAGATCCGCTTCGATCTGTCCGAGCCCGAGAACCTGCGCCTGGCGCGCGGCTTCGGCGTGCCGGTGGTGCTCAACTCGAAGCTGCGCGACGGTTCCCTGCGCGACGCCGCCGACGAGCGCGGCGTACCGATGCTGCTGTACGAGGCCGGAGAGGCCCTGCGCTTCGACGAGCTGGCGATCCGGGCCGGCGCGCGGGGTGTGCTCAACGTGATGCGCGCCCTGCAGATGCTGCCGCGCACGCGGCGCAAGCACGACCTGCCGGAGCCGGTGCTGGCGCAGTCGTCGAGCTGGGAACGGGCACCGGACAGCGGGGTGCTGCGTTCCCTGCTGGCGCTGGGCGCCACCGTGCGCAAGGGCGAGCGCCTGGGGCTGCTGGCCGACCCGGACGGCAGCAACGAGACACCGGTGCTGGCGAGCCGCAGCGGCGTGCTGATCGGGCGCAGTTTCCTGCCCCTGGTGCACGAGGGTGATGCGCTATTTCATATCGCGCACACCGACGGCAGCGACGCCGCCGCGGTCGAGTCGTACCGGGAGCATTATGCCGGCGCCGTGGCGACCGGCGCCGAGGCCCTGTCGGGCGG
>CAZOUC010000048.1:0-4085 GCA_964582825.1 uncultured Enterobacteriaceae bacterium
AGAATGCGCCCGCGCAGGCGCGCCAGGCGCTCGGCCGCGCCGTCGGGAACCCGGGCGCCGGCGTCCTGCAGCCGCTCCAGGCGCGCCTCGGCACGCCGAATGCGCTGACACTGCGCCTTGGTCTGCGCGTCCAAAAGGCCCAGTCCGTCGCCGGCGCGCTCCGCCGCAGCCAGGGCCGCAGCGAGCGTTTCGCGCTGTTCGAGCAGCTGGCGGTGCCGCAGCACCTGCTCGGCGTCCTCACCGGACGCGGCGCGTTGCAGGTAACGCGCCCGCCGGACCTCGAGCCCGACGCCGAGCATTTCGGCGCGCTGCCGGTCGCGCAGCAGGCGCCGCTCCAGCGCCCGCAGGTCGCGATTGCGCTCGAGTGCCTGGCGGAACTCGATCGACGCCGCCAGGGGCGTCAGTTCAGGCAGCTCCGGCCAGCGGCGCTGCAGCGCCAGCAGCGGGTCTTCGTGCCGGGACCAGCCGAGATCGAGACCGGCGAGCACGGCGTCGACCGCGCCGATCTGGGCGAGGTAGGCCGCCGCGGCGCGATCGAATTCCTGCAGGGCGAGTCCGGGTCGCTGCAATCGCTCGTAAAGCCAGGGCAGCGCCAGGCGCGCCTCGGCCTGCGCGGTACTGGCGCTCGATGCACCGCTCAGGGCCAGCCACGGCGCCAGTGCCGCTTCGGGGCGCTCGCCTTCCGCTGCGGCCCAGCCGAGCGCCAGCATGGCGGGCTCCGCGTAGGGGCTGCCTTGCCGGACCGCGGCGAGCAGCTGCTCCGCTTCGTCCGGTCTGCGCGCCTCGATCAGCAGCAGTCCGGCGCCGAGCCGCGCCCGGTCCTGCAGCACGTAGTGTTCCTCGACCCGCGCCGGCAGACCGAGCAGCCGTGTCAGGTCGGCAAGCGCCGCCTCGGGGTCGTCGCGTTCCGCCGCGGCGGTCTTCAGCATCAGGTAGGGGCGCCAGATCGATTCCTCGTCGAGTCCGGCTGCGAGGGACCGGGCGCCGGCCACATCATCGCGTGCGACGGCCAGGCTGGCGCGCAGGTAGATCGATTCGTCGCGCAGCGCATCGTCCAGGGATGCGCCGACGCGTGCCAGCGACTGTTCCGCCTTGCCGGTCTCTCCCCTGCGCAGGTACAGCTTGCCGAGATAGAGCCAGGCGCGGTCCGCCACCGCCGGCTGCGCCGTGTCGCTGAGCACCGCGGCGAAGTCCCGGTAGGCGCCGCGGTCCATGCCCCAGCTGAGGCGAATGGCGCCGCGCATGAGCTGCGGGTAATCGCCGTGACCGCGCACGCCGCCCTGCTGCACGGCCACGGCGCTCTCCACCAGCGCGTCGAGCGGTTGGCCGCGGTAGTGCTCGAACAGCATCACGCCATAGCGCAGGTCGCGCACGGCGCTCGGCGCGTCTTCCTCGGCGTGCAGGCCGACAGCGGCGATCAGCAGCAGGCAGAACAGCAACGGCACCGCCTACTCCCACTCGACGACGCTGAACTCCGGCTGGCGCTTGGCTCCGGCGTCGCTGATGCGCAGCTCCAGCATCTTGGCCCGATCGTTCTTTTCGAAGCGCAGCGTCGTGCCGCGCTTGTACTCGCGCCCCTGCGGACCGATGCCGGTGAAGAAAGCGGTGATCTCGTGTTCGCCGCTGCGCAGGTTGCCAAGGTGCAGGCGCTGCACGCCGCCGCGGTGCAGGGCGTCGACTTCCCGCGGCGTGTACAGGTAGTTCGTGACGACGTCGCCGTTGAGCTGCAGCTCGACGGCGTCGAGCTCGAAAAACTCGCCGACGTCGAGCGACAGGAACACCGCGACCTGGGTGCTGGCCGGGTACAGCAGCTCCTCCTCGAGCAGGAACAGGTCCCGGTTGAGCTCGACGACCGCCTGCTTCAGGTCTTCGAGTTCCTCCTGCAGGCTCGCCTCTGCTGCGGCCTGCAGACTGCCGCACAGAACGGCGAACAGGACTGCTGTGATGAACTGGCGCATGATCAGCCTCCCTCGTCCGGCGGCGCCAGGCCGCTGGAGAAATGAACCTTGCCGAGCGGATCGATGAACACCGCGTCGAATCCTTCCTGCGCCTCGATCAGCGAGAGGCCGCGCTCGACACCGAGCACGAACAGGGTCGTGGACAGGGCATCCGTCGCGGTGGCGTCGGGCCCGATCACCGTAACGCTGACGACGCGTCGCGCCGAATCGGCCGTACCGGGGTCGAGGATGTGGTGGTAGCGCGTACCGTCCTCGTCGAAGTAGCGTTCGTAGTCGCCTGAGGTGGACATCGCGGCGTCGCGCAGCGGCATCCTCAGCACGATCTGCTCGCGGTCGCGGGGATGCCGGATGCCGACGATCCAGGATCGTCCGCGTCGATCGCCGAGAAACCCGCTGTCACCTCCGGCGCTCACCGCCGCGTGTTCGACACCGCGAGCGCGCAACAGGGCCAGGCAGCGTTCGACCGCGTAGCCCTTGGCGATGCCACCGAGGTCGACGCGCACACCGGGGTGCGCGTAGGCCACGGTTCCGTCCGCGGCATCGATGCGGACGTGCCGGTAATCGATCGCCGGCAGCACCGCTGCGCGCGCCTGTTCGTCGGGTCGGTCCCCGCTGCGGTAGTCGTAGAGTTCACCGGCCGAGGCGAAGGTGATATCGAACGCACCGTCACTCAGGCGCGCGAAGTCCGCGCTGCGCTCGAGCAGGCCGAGCAGTTCCGACGAAGCCGGCACGGCACCGCCGGCGGCCTCGCGGTTGATCCGGCTCAGCTCGCTGTCCTCGATCCAGGGGCTCAGCCAGGCCTCGATGCGCCGCATCTCGTCCAGTACCGCCTCTGCGGCCTCCCGACCCTGCTGCGGGTCGGCGTGCCAGAGCTCGACACTGACCTCGGTACCCATGATCGGCGCGCGATCGCGGACCCACTCCGCCTGCGCCAGCGCCGGCCAGGCCAGCAGGCCGAGCACCAGCAGCAGCTCAGTAAAAAATCGACACATAGACCCGCAGCACCTCGGCGGCAAAGGTGTAGCCCGGCTCCTCACCCGGCGCCGCGTCCGCGGACACGTCCAGGAAATCGTCGTAGCTGAAGTCGATGTAGTCGTAGCGCAGGCTGAGTCCGAAGCGGTCCAGGAAACCGAAGCGCTGCAGCGGCTGCGCGTAGCTGACGCCGAAGCCGACGGTGTGGGCATCGAAAGTCGACAGCTCCTTGTCGCGGGCCAGGAAGTTCTGCGCCTGGCGATACGGGAACAGGTCGCTGTAGAAATCGGCGGCGGTCTGCGTGTAGTAGCGGTAGCGGACGTCGAACACCCAGTGCTGGCCCAGCGGGTGCGTGTAGTTCAGTTCGCCGCTGTGCGCCTCGATGCCCCAGTCGTCGGTGAACCAGCGGTACTCGAATCCGGCCGCCGCGCGGTACGGCAGGTAATACTTGCTGCGCAGGGCCAGCGCGTCGCTCTCGCGTGTGCGCGGGTACACCTCCGGCTCGAAGCTGTAGCCGAGCGCCGCGTCCGGGTCCAGGTAGCGCACCTGGCGGTACGGATTGTTCAGGTAGCCCTCGTCGGCGATCAACTCGTAGTTCACGGCCAACAGCCAGTTGCGGGTCAGCACCTGGCTGATACCGAAGCGGAAGTGCCGCCGGTCCAGGCTCTCGGAAAACTCCTCGTCGCCGTTGCGCCGGATGTCGTCGCTGCCCTGGCTGTAGCCCAGATTGAGCGTCGTCAGGTCGCCGAAGAAGTCCTGGCTGATGTTGAAGTGAAAGCTGTTTGCCGTGTAGTCGTTCTCGTCGCTGTTGGTGTACGCGAGGCTGAGAATGGTGCGGTCGCGCAGGTAGTCGACCCCGAGGCTGTACTCGGTGCGCTCTTCCGTGTACGGGCTCGCCGTCGACAGCACGTCGATCGACGCGCTGCTGACCCGGTCCACGTAGTAGTTGGCATTGACCGACACCGTGTCCGCGAAGGACTTGCGCACCAGCACCGACGGCCCGTCGATCTCCATCCCCCCGCCGGTGTAGCGGTGGTACATCATGTCGCTGCGGTCCTCCGGCAGCACCTTGCCCAGCGCAGGACCGGCCAGCAGCCCAAGTGCCAGCGCAAGCCAGGCCCGGGAGCGAGGATTTTCTTTCGCAATCGAGGCGGG
>CAZOUC010000048.1:4185-10604 GCA_964582825.1 uncultured Enterobacteriaceae bacterium
GATCGGACCCGGCGCGCAGCGTGCTCGAGTGCACGTGAGCACCGGAAGCCGAGCCTCAGCAAACAGCACGGAAGGAAAGACCCGCCAGGCCCGGGAGCGAGGATTTTCTTTCGTAATCGAGGCGGGGATCGGACCCGGCGCGCAGCGTGCTCGAGTGCACGTGAGCACCGGAAGCCGAGCCCCAACGAAGAGTACGGAAGAAAAGACCGCTCCCAGCATCAGTTACACCCGCAGCCGCCGCCGCCGCTGCCCTCTGCCCCCCTCGCCCCCTCACGCGACTGCTGCACGTGATTCAGGAACGACGCCGCCACCGGATCACGGTCCAGGGCCATGACCGGATCGGCCAGGTTCGCGCGCTCGTAAGGCTGCACCCAGGGCTGCGGCGCGCTGCAGGCCGCTGTCGTGGCGAGCAACGTCAGCAGGCCGATGCGGCCGAGCAGTCTTGCGTTTCCTTGCAGGCTCTTCATCACCGGTCACTCCCGCATCAGGCTGCGAATCTGCTCCTCGTACTTGTCCTCGTAGCCGGGCTTGTAGCCGCGGTGCCGGTAGCGCAGCTCACCGTCCTTGTCGATCAGCAGCGTGGTCGGCATCGCGTCGACCCCGAGCAACTTGGTGACGGTGTTGTCGCCATCGGCCAGCAGCGGAAAGGACAGCGCCCGCTCGGCGGCAAAGCGCCGCGCCTCGCTGTCGTCCTCTTCGACGTTGATCGCCAGGATCGTGACGCCCAGGTCCCGGTAGCGCTGGTAGAGGTCCTCGAGTTCCGGCATCTCCTGCAGGCAGGGGCCACACCAGGACGCCCAGAAATTCACCAGCACGACATCGCCCCGGTACTCGGCCAGGCGCACGTTGCTGCCGTCGAAGGCCTTGAGGGTGAAGTCGGGTCGGCTGTCGCTGGCCACGGCGGCCAGGCTGAAGCTCATCAGTATGGCGGCGAGCCATCGGGTCCATCGCATAGCGGGCAACTCCTCAGAAGAACACGCTGAGCCCAATGCTCAGCTCGAGGTTGTGGGTCGTCTTGTCGGCGCCGGTGACATCGAGATCGAACAGGTGATCGCGTACGTCCAGGTGCACGGCGAACCAGTCGCTGGCGAGCCAGCGATAGCCGGCACCGACCACCGCGGTGAAGCTGTTGCTGCCGGCGAAATCGGTGCTGCCGACTCCGGCCAGCAGGTACAGGGCGCTGCTGAACGCCAGGCCACGGCCGACGAAGGACTCGCCCGGCAACAGGGTGTAGGCCGCTGACAGGCTGTAATACCGGTACTGGCGCTCGTCGTCGTCCAGCAGTTCGGCCGCGCCACTCAGATTCTCGAAGCTGGTGCGCCCGCCTTCCGACTGGCCGATACTCGCCTCGATAAACCAGTCCTCGCTGACGTGGTACATGAAGCGCGCGCCGTACAGCACGTTGGTACCGAAGTCCTCGATGCTGAGCAGGCCGCCGAAGACCGCGATCTCGAAGTCCTCGCTGTCGATCTCGCTGGGATCGAATTCGCGCCGCTCGAGATCGGGCTCGACCGCCGGCAGCGGCATCGCATCCGCGTCGGTCGGCACGTCCTCAGCGCTCTGGGCGAACGCGGTATTCAGGGCCGCGAGCAGCGCCGCGGTCAGAAAAATGCGCACAGGGCGAGCTGCCATGCTGCGATCTCCTGGTTCTCGTCCCGACTGGTCAGGATCAGGTGATTGGTGTACTCGGCGCGGATGACGAAACGTCGGGCCAGGTAGTAACGCAGACCCGCGGCAACGACTGCGGTCTGGTCCAGGCGATCCTCGGTGCTGACCAGGGTGGCGCTGGGGCTGGTGTCGATCACACCGGTGCCCAGGCGAAAGTACGGCGCCAGACGCCAGTCCGGAAACGGTTGGTGGACGACCGACAGGTCCGCGAGCAGGGAATCCGAGAATTCTCCCAGTGCCTGGCCCGCGCTGAGCTGGACGGACAGGTTGCGGGTACCGTGCCAGGCGAAAAAGCCGCCCAGCAGATCGGCACCCTCGAAGTCACCGACCGTGAAACCCATCTCCCAGCGTCGCGCCTGGAACAGTTCGACGCCGGACGCCGGCAGGTCCAGCGGCGAGCCGTCGAGATTGACGGTGCGCGCCAGCTGGTCGCCGGGCAGCCAGCCCACGCGACCCGTTTCGGTCTCGATCCGGTACCAGTTCGTGCGGCGTTTGTGCACGACAAGGGTCTCTCCGCGTTCGGCGACGTGGAAAATGGGGTAGCCGCGGCCCGGACCGGTATAGAGATCCACGTAGGCCCCGGCGACGCGCACGGTCTGCGCATCCGCCCAGGCGAAGGCGCACCAGCACAGCAGCACTGCGATTCGGGCGACGTGCCGGCGCAATGACTTCTCCTTCGTCTGCGGGCTGATCCGATCAGGGCAACTATAGCCTGTCGCCGGACCCAACCCCAGCGCGCGCCGCGGAAACGTGACCCTCCGCACAGGCGCATCGTGCAGCCCCTGGGTCAGACCCTAGGGCTCGACGACGAAGGGGTCGTTGTAGTACTGACCGCCGATATCGAGCCACTCGGCCAGCAGTCGCAGCTCGGCCGCACTCATCCAGCCGGCGTGGGTGCCGCCGGCGGCGAACGGTGCGAAGAAGGCCGGGCTCGAGCGTGCGCCGCCGACGCTCAGGACCGGTGGCACCCCGACCGTGGTCAGCACCGGGATGGGCTGACCGTCGGCGTCGAGGATCAGGTTGCCCTCGTCGTCGGTCTCGAACACCGGGTTGCCGTTGCCGTCGAGCACCGGGATCAGGCGGTCGACCAGCGCACCCATGTCGTCGAGCTCCTGCTCGTTGTCGCCGAACATCAGCTCCCGGTACGACACCAGGTGGTCCGGTTCGTCGCTGGATGCGGTGCCGACGAGCTCGAGTTGCGCCGCCGGCACCTGGTCGTTACCGAGTTCGTCGACCGGACCGTGGCAGACGATGCAGGTGTGGTCTTCCAGAACGGTCAGACCATCCACGTCGAGCACCTGCCGGGGCAGGTCCCACAGGGGCTGGATGTGCGCCTCGTAGTGGATGACGCTGCGGCATCCCGCCTGCCACTCGTCGAGGCAGGACAGGCTGGTCGGCGGCAGGGTCTCGAGGTCCGCGTAGGCGCGCCGTTCGGGCGGATCCGGCTCGCGCACCGCCGGGTCCGTCCACTGATCCTCGAAGACGACGTCGACCGAGGGACGACGCGGCGCGTTGATGCGCGCCCAGGTCTCGGCCATCGACTCGCCCATGTCCGCGAACAGGGCCGGGCGCGTGTTCGGGAACGGCAGGCTCGTGGTCGGGGCGCCGGGATTGGCCGACGGCGCCTGTGCCGCGAAGCGCCCGTGCGGCAGCTCGCTGCTGGCCTCGTGGCAACCCAGACACTCGGCCTCCTCGCCGGGCCGGAACTGCAGCCAGTTGCGGTGCCGGCCGCCGATCCGCCGCCCCTCGGCGTCGACGACGCTGATCGCGATCGGCACGTCGGCCGGTACCAGGGCCTTGACCGAGCCATCGGGTTCGATCGGGACGTAACCGAGAATCTCGCGCATCTGCTGGCCGCTGCTGCGGCCGAACGCGGTCCCGTCGAGGTCGACGACGTCGTCGTCCGGGATGCCGACGGCCTTGACCAGGCGCAGGTAGCGCGCGGGCCGCTCCGCCGCAGCGGTCTGCAGCGGGTCGCGCACCGTCGGGATGCCGCCCGGCGCGGTGTCGACCCCGTCCAGGTCGTAAACACTGCGGATATGCAGCACCGCCAGGCCTTCGGCGACCAGGTCCGGGTCGAGGTCGACCCCGGCCACGCCGTCGGCGATGAACGCCGGCTGCGGCCGGGGCTGCAGGGCGACCGCCTCGGTGTACTGGATGCCTTCCTCCGGCGTGACCACCGGTTTCTGCGTCTGCTCGGCGAGATCGTAGATCCAGATGCCGTACAGCGGCGGCGCCGCCTGGCTGCCGGGGTTCGCCAGGTCCTCGTCGCTGCAGGGGCCGATGCTGTCGTCCTCGCGCAGCACGCGGCACTGGCTCCAGGACACCAGCAGACGGTTGGTGCCGTCCCACAGCGGGTCGACCGAGGCAAACAGGCCGTGCGGCGACAGCGAGCCGTCGGTGTGCACGGTGAGCACCGAGATCGACTCCTGGCCGGGCACGCTGGCCACCCCGCCGGCCGTCGGCTGCTCCACGTCGACGTAGTTCTCGATGTCGATCGCGACCATATCGCCGCTGCCCGAGTCGCCGAACGGGCGCAACAGCGTCACGACGCGGCCGTCCGGCAGCTCCCGGGCACCGAAGAACTCGACGCGGCCGTCGGGAAAGCCGGTATCGTGGCTGTGGGTGCCGTAGACGACCTCGAGCTCGCGGCCGTCGGGACGGGCCCGGTAGAGGTGAACGCCGTTGCGCCCGCCCATGTTGTCCCATCGGCCGAACAGCAGACGTCCGTCCTGCAGCAGGGTCGGTGCGTAATCGTGGCTCTGGTTGTAGGAAATCTGCTGGATGTTGCCGCCATCGGCGTCCATGACGTGCAGCACCAGCGCCGGCGGGCCGAAGGACTCGGTGATCGCCGAGTACTGCGGCCGCCCCTCGTCGAGACGGATCGCCCGCGAACGCCGCTGCCGGTTGGACAGGAAGGCGATACGCCCGTCGGCGAGGTAGGCCGGCGCCAGGTCGTCACCGGCCTCGGCACCGATGTCCGAAGCGATGACGCGCCGCAGCTCGTCGGTCTCGACCGCGTATTCCCAGATGTTCCAGGTAGGCTCTTCTTCCGCGTCCGGATCCTCCGGAGCGCGCAGGGCAAAAGCGAGACGGGACCCATCCGGCGACACGCTGAGGTCGCGCACGTCGTAGAGCGCGTCCTCGTCGAACAGGCCGGCGGTCAGGACGCGGCGCGGGGCGGCGGGCGACGCCCGGTCCTGCAGCACCAGTTCCGCCCCCTCGACGAACTCGGTCGGGTCGCGCGGGTCAGCGCCGTCGTCGGTGACCGGGCGCTGCACGTAGGCGATGGGAATGTCGAGCACGACCGGGTCCGGCTCCTGGGCCTCGCCGGTCAGGCTCACGTTGCCGCCGCCTTCGCCGCCGCCGCAGGCGGTCAGCAGCACGATGGCAGCTAAGGGGATCAGGGCGCGCATCACATTCCCAGGCGGAGGTTCCGGACGTCACCCCTCTAACATAGACCGCGACAGGCGGTCTTTCCGGAATTGCCGCACAGTTTGCGCGGGACGGCGCGTCCTGACCAGCCCCGGCGCCGGAGACCGCCGGCAGACAAATCTTGTCAACCTTCTTGACACAATTCAGAGGCTTGATAGGATCGGGCGAAGGGCGAGATACGGAGGATGATCATGGCCACGGCAGCCGCGCAAGCGCAACGCAAGCTCAGGAAACTCGGCAACGTGCACCACGCGGCCTATCGCTGCCGCGATGCCGAACAGACGCGTTGGTTCTATGAGGAGGTGCTCGGTCTGCGACTCGCCGCAGCCATGGTCTTCGACCACATCTCCGGCATGGAAGAAGAACGCAACTACATGCACCTGTTCTTCGAGCTCGGTGACGGGAACTACATCGCGTTCTTCGATGCACCGGACAGTGCCCGACCCGAACACTTCGAGCGCAAGGACGGTTTTGACGTCCATATCGCTTTCGAAGCCGAAAGCGAGGAAGACATGCTCGCCTGGCAGGAACACATCAACGAGTCCGGAAAGACCTGTCTCGGGCCGATCGACCACGGCTTCGTGAAATCGGTGTACATGTACGACCCGAACGGGCTGCAGGTCGAGATCACCAGCAAGGCGAAGAACTACAGGGAGATCATGGCCGAAGAGGAAGCGCACGCCGAATCGCTGATGAAGGAATGGACCGAACGGACCCGCGCCCAGAAGGAAGCCCTGTTCGGTGCCGCGGCGCTCGATCGACGCGGCCACTGACGCGCACTGACCGCAAGGCTAAGTGCGCGCCATGGAGTGGCCGCCATCGACGGTCAGCGTCACTCCCGTCATGTGCGACGAGGCATCTGAAGCCAACAGCAACAGCGTGCCGCTCAGATCGTCCGCACTGCCGAGGCGGCGTTGCGGAACGCGCCGGATCATCGCCTGGCCGGCCTCCGAGTCGAGGAACTCCTCGGCCATGTCGGTACGGAAGTAACCCGGGGCGATGGCATTGCAGCGAATGCCGTAACGCGCCCACTCGAGCGCCATGCAGCGCGTCAGGTGCAGGAGCCCGGCCTTGGACGCCGCGTAGGCGCCGGTTCCTTTCTGCACGGCCGAGCCCAGAATCGACGCGATATTGATCACGCTGCCGCCACTGCCGCTGTCGATCATGCGCCGCGCGGCCGCTCGCGCGACCAGCCAGGCTCCGCGGAGGTTGGTATTCTGCACGCGGTCCCATTCCTCGACGCCCATATCGAGCAGCATCGGGACCGAATTGATCCCGGCGTTGTTGACCAGGATCGTCGCCGGGGGTCCGCCGTC
>CAZOUC010000049.1:0-559 GCA_964582825.1 uncultured Enterobacteriaceae bacterium
CTACTTTCCGGCCTTCAATCTGGCCGACTCGGCGATCACCGTCGGCGCCGTGCTGCTGATCGTCGACATGATCCGGGAATGGAGAGCGGAGCGGCGATGAGTTTCGAAATCCGACTGGCCAACCCGCGCGGGTTCTGCGCCGGCGTCGACCGGGCGATCGAGATCGTCAACCGGGCCCTCGAGGTGTTCGGGCCGCCGATCTACGTTCGCCACGAGGTGGTGCACAACCGTTACGTCGTCGACGACCTGCGCCAGCGCGGCGCCGTGTTCGTCGACGAGTTGTCCGAAGTGCCCGACGACGTGATCGTGATCTTCAGTGCGCACGGCGTGTCGCAGGCGGTGCGCGACGAGGCGGCGGCGCGCCAGCTGCGAGTGTTCGATGCCACCTGTCCGCTGGTGACCAAGGTCCACATGGAGGTGTCGCGCTACAGCCGCCAGGGCCGCGAGTGCGTACTGATCGGCCACGCGGGCCACCCGGAGGTCGAGGGCACGATGGGCCAGTACGACCGCAGCAACGGCGTCGAGGGTGCGGGCCTCGGCGAAGAAACGGTCCCGATCC
>CAZOUC010000049.1:569-6714 GCA_964582825.1 uncultured Enterobacteriaceae bacterium
GTCGAAGACGAGGCGCAGGTAGCCGGGCTGGCGGTGCGCAATCCGGATCAGCTCGCCTACGTGACGCAGACGACCCTGTCCGTCGACGACACGGCGCGCATCATCGACGCGTTGCGGGCGCGCTTCCCGAACATCACCGGGCCGCGCAAGGACGACATCTGCTACGCGACGCAGAACCGCCAGGACGCGGTCAAACAGCTCGCTGGCGACTGCGACCTGCTGCTGGTGGTCGGTTCCACCAACAGCTCCAATTCCAACCGCCTCGCCGAACTGGCGCAGCGCATCGGCACCGAGGCGTACCTGATCGACAATGCCGGGGACATCCGCGCCGAGTGGCTCGAGGGCCGCCGCGTGGTCGGCGTCACCGCCGGCGCTTCGGCGCCGGAGGTCCTGGTGCGGGAGGTCGTCGAGGGTCTGCAGGCCTACGGCGCCGAGCCGCCGCGGGAGATGGACGGCCGCGTCGAGACCATCACCTTCTCCATGCCCGTCGAGCTGCGCTGATTCACCGATTCCACGTCCAGGTCGCGACGTTATGGGTCGCGGGCGTGTCGTCGGGAAACGGTCGGGGCGGCGGACCCGTGTCGGCGCCGGGCCCGGCGGCCCTGCTCGAGACAGGCCGTGAACCCATCCATGGGGGCTCTGCGCCAGCATCCCTGCTGGCGAAGGTCCCGAACAGGGCCACCGGGCCCAGCGCCTCGACCGGGCCCGCTAAGCGTTGTTCTCAGCAACTGAGCGGGTCGCCGCGGCTGTCCTCGACGACGCCGTCGCCGTCGCCGTCGACCGCCGCGCGGGCCCGACCGACGAAGCTGACGATGATCGCCCGGCCGTGCTGGGGCTCACCGGCCTGCGGGCACCAGCTGAAGGTGCCGAACTCCTTGACCGAGCCGTTGGCGCGAAAGCGCAGGTAGGGCCGGCCACCGGAGGCACGCCAGTGCAGGCTGCCGCGGCGGGTGACGTCCATGCGCGCGACCAGCTGCTCCCCGGCGTCGACGCGCCGGTTGCGATTGGCGTCGAGGAACACCAAGGTCTGCGACTGCCAGTCGCGCGCGCAGCGGCTGCCGTCCTGTGTGCCGCACAGGGTGACCTCGCGCCGCTGCGTCATCGCTTCGCTGCGCGCCAGCGCCAGCAGGGCCTGCAGGTTCATCAAAGTGGCCGACGCCCGGTTACGGGCCTGCAGGTCCTGCAGCGCCGGTACGCCGATGCCCAGCAGCAGGCCGAGAATCGTGATCCCGATCAGCAGTTCCAGCAGCGTGAAGCCCTGCTGACCGGGTCGCGACCGCCGTGGTCGGAATCGGCTCGTCCCTGAGCCGGTGTAGCCCATCCTGGGTACCCTCCTTCCATGGATCGCGCAACATCCCTGTTGCGCAGGGTCCAAGCTACTCCCGTTCCTGCGCCGGGTCTGTAGTACATCTAGGACAAAGGCGGGCCGGGCGGCCTACTCGATACCGAGTTTCTTGAGGCGGTAGCGCAGCGAGCGGAAACTCATGCCGAGGCGACGGGCCGCAGCGGTCCGGTTCCAGCGTTCGTGTTCGAGGGCCGCGGTGATCGCGCGTCGCTCGATGTCTTCCAGGTAGGATTCGAGGGACTGCTGTTCCGGATCGTAGGCCGGCGTCCCGGGCGCGGCCGGGGTCTGCACGAGTGCGGATGCGCTGGCGCTGGCGTTGCCGTTGCCGTATGCCGTACGCGGCAGCTGCAGGTCGGCGACGCGGATCCGGTTGCCCTCGCACAGTGTGAACGCTCGCTCGAGGATGTTCTCCAGTTCTCGTACGTTGCCCGGAAACTCGTAGGCGCACAGGGCCTGCAGCGCGTCGTCCTCGAGCCGTGGTACCGCGGTCCGGTACTCGCCGGCCAGGCGCGCGACACAGGACTCGGCGAGGCCCGGGATGTCTTCGGCGCGCTCGCGCAGTGGCGGTACCCGCAGTTCGATGACGTTGATCCGGTAGTAGAGGTCGCTGCGGAAGCGCTCCGCGTCGACTTCCGCGGCCAGGTCCTTGTGCGTCGCGGACAGGATGCGGACGTCGACGGCAATCTCCTGCTCGACGCCGACGGGACGTATGGCCTTCTCCTGGATCGCCCGCAGCAGCTTGACCTGCATCGGCACCGGCAGGTCCGCCACTTCATCGAGGAACAGGGTGCCTTCGTGGGCGGCCTGGAACAGGCCCGCCTTGTCCGCCACGGCGCCGGTGAACGCGCCCTTGCGATGGCCGAAGAACTCGCTTTCCATCAGCTCTGCCGGGATCGCGCCACAGTTCACCGGGATGAACGGCTTGTTGGCCCGGGGTCCGTTGGCGTGGATCATCCGTGCCACCAGTTCCTTGCCGCTGCCCGACTCGCCGCAGATGTAGACCGGGGCCTGGCTGCGGGCCAGCTTGGCGATCTGCGCGCGCACCGCCGCGATCGGTGCCGATTCGCCGAGCAGCTGCGATCGCTCCGGGAATTCGGGCGCCTCGCGCGGAGCGAGGCGCAGCGCGTTGTCGATCAGGCTGCGCAGCCGCTCCAGGTCGACCGGTTTGGTCAGAAAATCGAACGCGCCGGCCTTCATCGCGTCGACGGCGACGTCCATGCTGCCGTAGGCGGTGATGACCGCCGCCGGGAGGTTCTGGTGGTGCTGCTGGATGTGCTCGATCAGCTCGATGCCGTTGCCGTCTGGCAGCTTCATGTCGGTGATGCAGAACTGGAAGTCGCGCTGCCCGAGCATGCTGCGCGCTCCGGCCAGGTCCTCGGCACAGAAGGCTTCCAGGCCCAGCTTGCGCACGGTCAGCGCCAGCAGCTTGCGGATGTCCGGTTCGTCGTCGACGATCAGGATCGCGGCATTGCTCATGCGGCCGATGTTCTCCGTGTCATGCCTGAGCCTGCACGCTGCCCCGGTCCGGGTGGGCGAAGCTCAGCCTGAAGCAACTCTTGCCCGCATCGCGCAGGTAGTCAAGGCGCGCCTGGTTCGCCTCACAGAGCTCGCGCGCGAGGTACAGGCCGAGGCCGGTGCCGCCGCTCTCGGTGGTGAAGAAGGGCTCGAAGACGTGCCGGGAGTCCTCGTCGCTGATGCCGGGCCCCTCGTCGATCACGTCCACCACGGCGGCCTCGGTGTCGTTCGCCATGCCGACCCGGATCAGCACCGACGGCGTGCCGGTCGCCCGTTCGCTGTAGCGCAGGCCGTTCTGCACCAGGTTGGTCATGACCTGGCGCAGGTGCCCGGGGTCGATGTTGACGGTGATCCCGGCCTCGTCGGCTGCGTCGACCTCGATGCGGGGCGGCTTGCCGTTGCCGGTCTGGTGGTGGAAATCGCGGGCGAACTGGTGCAGCCAGGCGAGCAGATCGAGGCGCTCCGGGCGCGGCTGGTGCCCGCGCGACAGGGTCAGCACGTTTTCGATGACCTCGTTCATCCGGCGGCCGTTCTTGAGAATGATCTCGAGCAGCTGGCGTTCCGCCTCGTCGAGCGATTCCTCCTCGTTGAGCAGCTGCGCGGCGTGACTCATGGCGCCGAGCGGATTGCGGATCTCGTGGGCGATGCTGGCGGTCAGGCGTCCGAGCGAGGCCAGTTTCAGCTGCTGGGCGCGCTGGGTGATCTGCGCCTGGTCCTCGAGAAACAGCAGGGTGCCGTCGCCTTCCGGGTGCTGCAGGGTCGCAAAGCTGACCTGCAGGCGCGGCCCGGAATCGCTCGGCCGCAGGCCCTCGCCCGCAGACGGTTCGCCGCGACGCCAGTGTTCGAGAGCGTCGACGAGGGTATCCGGCAGGCGTGGTCCCGGATCTCCGAGCAGGGATCGGGCCGCCTCGTTGATCACCTGGATGCGCCGGCCATCGTCGACCACGATGATGCCGGTGCGCATGCGCTGGACGATCAGCTGGTTGAGCTGTTGCAGGCTGCTGACTTCCTCGCTCTTCTGCTCGGCGAGCTCCTCGCTGAGCCGCACCCGTCGTGCGACCCCCTGTACCAGGATCGAGGTCAGGAACAGCAGCAGGCCGAGCAGGCCGGCCGGCAGCAGCGTCGCCAGCGTACCCCCCAGGTACAGGATGTCGTAAACGGTCTCGGCGAGGATGCCCAGCGTGGCGACGGCCGCGACCAGGATCGCGATCTGGCCCGGAACGAAGATCGCGGCCGCCGCGACGGTGACCAGCAGCAGGATGCCGAATCCGCTGCTGACGCCGCCGCTGGCGTGGACCAGCAGGACCAGCGCGGCGATGTCGACGACGAACAGCGCGAAGTAGTGTCTCGGCCTGAGTTCGAGGGGGCGGCGACCGGTCCAGACCACCACGGCCAGATTGAGAACGGCGTAAACGACCGTGGTCGCGAGGTAGAGCAGGGGCTGGAAATTGCCGAACAGGCCGCGCCCTGAAATGCCGAAAAAGATCCCCAGCAGCAGCAGCGCCAGGATCAGGCGGTACCAGCTGTAGATCCTCAGCAGGCTGTGCATGGCCTCGCTCCGCTGCCGGGTCAGGACTCGTTCTGCTCGAGGAACTGCTGCCGGTGTGCCTCGCTGCAGAAATGGTGTCCCCTCGCCTCCACCGCCTCGTGGGACGGTACGTGCACGTCACAGAGGCTGCAGCGTACGACGTCCTCGCTCAGGCGCCGCTGTGCTGCGGAGTCGCGCCGGGATTCGTTGCCACGGGTCAGCAGCACCCACAAGCGCCACAGCACGAAGGCGACGGCGAGAACAAACAGCAGTCGGAACAGACCCATAGGTACTCCTGGGCAAAGGTTCGGCGCAGTGTGCTACAGGCGCCGCGAAAATGGCAATTGAAGTCCGGTGAAGGGATTCGCGACAATGGCGCGCCTGGATCACCGGAGGCAGATCGCGCCGTGCGCATCGTGCTCGCTCAGCTGAATACCCTGGTCGGCGACGTCGACGGCAATACCGGACGCGTCGTCGAAGCGGCGCGCCGGGCGGTCGACGAGTACGGCGCCGACATGGTGCTGTGCCCGGAATTGACGCTCAGCGGTTACCCGCCCGAGGACCTGCTGTTGCGCGCCAGCATCAAGAACCGTGTCGATGGCGCCATCGAGCGCCTGTGCCGCGAGTTGCCGCCGGTGCACGTCGTCGTAGGGTATCCCCACCGCAGTGCCGGGGGCTTGACCAATGCCGCCGCGGTATTCCACGAGGGCCGGCTGCTGGCGCACTACGACAAGCAGTTGCTGCCGAATTACCAGGTCTTCGACGAGATGCGCTACTTCCAGGCTGGGTCGAAGCCCTGCGTCGTCGACGTGGCGGGTTTCCGGGTCGGCCTGACGATCTGCGAGGACATCTGGGCGCCCGGTCCGGCGGCCCAGGCCCGTGATGCCGGAGCCGAACTGATCTGCAATTTGAACGCGTCTCCGTTCCACCGCGGCAAGCAGGCCGAACGGCGTGCCGTGCTCGCGGCGCGTGCCAGCGAGACCGGGCTGCCGATCCTGTACGTCAACCAGGTCGGTGGCCAGGACGAGCTGGTGTTCGACGGCGGCTCCCTGGCGGTTGCCGCCGATGGCACGGCCCGGGTCCAGGCGGCGCGCTTTCGCGAGCAGCTCGCCGTCGTCGACCTGGTCCGCGGAGCCGGTGGCGTGGACCTCGTCCCGGGCGAGGTGCACGAGGATCCCGACGAGCTCGACTCGATCTACCAGGCGCTGGTGCTCGGGGTGCGCGACTACGTCGACAAGAACGGCTTCCCCGGCGTCGTGCTGGGGCTGTCAGGCGGCATCGACTCGGCGTTGACCCTCGCCGTGGCGGTCGACGCGCTCGGCCCCGACCGGGTCGAAGCCGTGATGATGCCGTTTCGCTACACGGCATCGATGAGCGTCGAGGACGCGGCCGAGGAGGCGCGGCGACTCGGGGTTCACTTCCGCAGCATCTCGATCGAACCGATGTACGACGCCTTCATCGAGGCACTGCGGGGCGAATTCGCCGGCCGCCCCGTCGACGTGACGGAGCAGAACATCCAGGCCCGCTGCCGCGGCGTGCTGCTGATGGCGATCTCGAACAAGAAGGGCAGCCTGGTGCTGACGACCGGTAACAAGAGCGAGATGGCCGTGGGTTACTCGACGCTGTACGGGGACATGGCCGGGGGCTTCGACGTGCTCAAGGACGTACCGAAGACGATCGTCTACGAGCTGGCCAGGTGGCGCAACCGCCGCAGTGAGGTGATTCCGACGCGGGTCATCGAACGCGCACCGTCGGCC
>CAZOUC010000049.1:6724-10596 GCA_964582825.1 uncultured Enterobacteriaceae bacterium
TCGCTGCCGCCGTATCCGGTGCTGGACCAGATTCTCGAGTACTACATCGAGCAGGACCTCAGCGCCGAGGCCATCATCGCTCTGGGTTTCGACGCGGCGACGACGCACCGCGTGCTGCGCCTGGTCGACATCAACGAGTACAAGCGCCGCCAGGCCCCGATCGGAGTACGGATTTCCCGGCGGGCGTTCGGCCGGGACCGGCGCTACCCGGTTACCTCCGGCTGGAAACCCGGCCAGTAATTTCAAGCCATTTCAATCGGGCCAGGTCTCGTCGATCAACCAAGCCTCGATCAATTGAACCTGGCCCCATTGAAACGATCAATTGAACCTGGCCCCATTGAAACGGGATCAATTGAACCTGGCCCCATTGAAACGGCGGGGGATTACTGGCCTGCGAAGAGTTCGCGGTTGTCGAAGCCTTCGGGGTCGCGCGGATCGAGGATGCCGAAGGTGGCGCGGTTCAGCAAGGACCGGCCTGCCACGGCGCCTTCACCGAAACGCGGAATGAACTCGCCGTTCTCGTCCAGGCTCGGGTGCTGGGGGTAGTTCTCGCGCAGGGTGCGCAGCGAGTCCGCGGCGAGATCGGGCATGTCGAGCAGCCGGTAGCCCTGCACCATCACCGCCAGGGCATCCGGCACCGCCGGCGTCTGCTGGAAGTTCTCGACGACGTATCGGCCCCGGTTGAGCGCGGCGACGTAGGCACCGCGCTTGAAGTAGTAGTTGGCGACATTGATTTCGTAGCGCGCCAGCAGGTTGCGCAGGTGCACCATGCGCGCCCTGGCGTCCGGCGCGTGCTCGCTGTCAGGAAAACGCGCGAGCAGCTGCGCGAAGTCGTTGAACGACTCGCGCGCCGGTCCCGGATCGCGGTGTGTCATGTCTGTGGGCAGAAAGCGTTCGAACAGGCCGCGGCCCTCGGTGTAGGCGGCCAGGCCCTTCATGTAATAGGCGTAATCCACGTTCGGGTGCTGCGGGTGCAGGCGGATGAAGCGATCGGCAGCCGCGATGGCCGCTTCGGTGTCGTAGTTGCGGTAGTAGGCGTACACCAGTTCGAGCTGCGCCTGTTCCGCATACGGTCCAAAGGGGTAGCGGGCCTCGAGCAGCTGCAGGTAGCGGATGGCGAGTTCGTAGTTGGCGGATCGCAGGTACCGCTGCGCCGATTCGTAGAGCTGCTGCTCGCCGTCGTCGATCGGATCGTCTTCGTCGCCGAACCAGGCACAGGCGCCGACACCGACCAGGGCCACCAGCAGCAGGCTGCGGGCCAGAAAGCGCGTGAACGACGTTAACGACATCGAGTGAACCCGGTTGAAAATCTGACCCGGCATTTAACCACAGCCGTCGTCAGGGCCAAGTGCCGGGAGAGCCGCGTGGTAATATCCCGAACGATTCGACGCCCGTCCACACAGCACGTTCCGTCCTCCATGTCACAAATCGAGCGGGAAGCGACCGTCGCCACCAGCGAGGCCGGCCAGCGCCTCGACCAGGCGGCCGGCACGCTGTTCAGTGAGTTCTCCCGGGCACGCCTGCAGCGCTGGATCCGTGCCGGCGAGCTGACGCTGAACGGGGCCGCCGCGAAACCCAGGGACAAGGTGCAGGCCGGTGATCGCCTGCGGCTCGCCGCGGTGCCCGAACCGGAGGACGACTGGCAGGCCGCGGACATCGATCTCGACCTGGTCTACGAGGACGATGCCCTGCTGGTCGTCAACAAACCGCCCGGCCTGGTCGTTCACCCGGCGGCCGGCCACCACGACGACACGATGCTCAACGGCCTGCTCGCGCGCTGGCCCGAGCTGGCGGCGCTGCCGCGGGCCGGGATCGTGCACCGCCTCGACAAGGACACCAGCGGCCTCTTGGTCGTCGCCAGGACACTGGCGGCGCACAAGGCGCTGGTCGCCGCGCTGCAGGCGCGCGACGTGCACCGCGAATACCAGGCGATCGTGCACGGTACCGTCATCAGCGGCGGTACCGTGGACGAGCCGGTCGGGCGGCACCCCCGCAACCGGCAGAAGATGGCCGTGACCGGCGGCGGCAAGCACGCCGTGACCCACTACCGGCTCATCGAGCGCTTCCGGGCCCACAGTCACCTGCGCCTGATCCTGGAGACCGGTCGTACGCACCAGATTCGCGTGCACCTGGCCCACCTGGGCTTCCCGATCGTCGGCGACCCGGCCTACGGTGGACGTGCCCGCCTGCCGGCGCGGGCCGGTTCGGCGCTGGTCGAGGCGCTTGGGGCGATGCGCCGCCAGGCCCTGCACGCCTGGCGGCTGAGCCTCGAACATCCCAGCCACGGCGAGCCCTGCCGCTGGGAAGCGCCGCTGCCCGCGGACATGGTCGCCCTGCTCGAGGCCCTGCGCGCCGACCTGCGGGAGCAGAGCGGGTGAACCTCGAATTCATAGTGCCGGACTGGCCCGCGCCGGCGGGCGTGCGAGCCGCCGTCAGCCTGCGCACAGGCGGCGTCAGCGCCCCGCCTTTCGACTCGCTCAATCTCGGCGATCACGTCGGTGACGAGCCGGAAGCTGTACGCGAGAACCGCCGTCGCCTGGCCGCCGCGCTGGGCCTGCCCGCGGCGCCAAGCTGGCTGCAGCAGGTGCACGGGCGCCGGGTGGTCGATCTCGACGAGCCCCGGGTGGCCGTGCCCGAGGCCGACGCGGCGATGACCGCCCGCCCCGGGCGGGTCTGCGCGGTCCTCACGGCCGATTGCCTGCCGGTCCTGTTGTGCCGCGCCGACGGCAGTGCCGTGGCCGCTGTCCACGCGGGCTGGCGCGGGCTTGCTGCCGGAGTCCTCGAGTCTGCGGTGGCGGCCCTTGCCACGCCGGGCGAAGGCCTGCTGGCCTGGCTCGGACCGGCCATCGGGCCGGCTTCGTACGAGGTGGACGACGCGGTCCGGGACGCGTTTCCGGGCGCGCCGGCGGAGGCGTTCCGGCCCACCCGGCCCGGCCACTACCAGGCGGACCTGTACGCGCTGGCCCGACAGCGGCTGCAGCGGCTCGGGGTCACCGCGATCTACGGCGGCGGATTCTGTGCCCGCGCCGACGAGGCGCGGTTCTTCTCCTATCGACGCGACGGCCGAACGGGCCGTTTCGCGTCGCTGATCTGGCTCGAACCCCGCCCCTGAGCCCGGTGGCGCCCATTGATTTCCGGCGCCGCAACCCCATTTAACTGGTCAGCGAAACGGTTTCGAAGCCGCCTCGGCGGTGTTGTCTTCGAAACACCGGAACCTGCCGGTGGCGTGCGCCCCGGTACCGGAGAGACAGAGGTATTCCCATGCGATTCGATCGCCTGACCAACCAACTGCAGATGGCCCTGGCGGACGCCCAGTCCCTGGCCGTGGGCCGCGATCACCAGTTCATCACGCCTTTGCACCTGCTGCAGGTCATGCTCGACCAGGAGGGCAGCACCGTGCGCGCGCTGCTGGCGCGCTGTGGCGGTAATCCGCAGCAGCTGCGCGGACGCATCGCCGAGGCGCTCGAACGCCTGCCGCGCGTCGAAGGCAGCGGCGGTGAGGTGCACGTCGGCAACGAGCTCGGCCGGCTCCTGAACCTGGCGGACAAGCAGGCCCAGCAGCGGGGTGACAAGTTCATCTCCAGTGAGCTGGTGCTGCTCGCGGCGTTCGAGGAAAAACAGCAGCTGGCGAAGTTGCTCGGCGAAGCCGGCGTGACCCGGGAAAGCCTGGAACAGGCCATCCGGGACGTGCGTGGCGGTGAATCGGTGCAGGACGCCGAAGCCGAAGGCAATCGCGAGGCTCTGCAGAAGTACACGGTGGACCTGACCGAGCGCGCCGAGCAGGGCAAGCTCGACCCGGTCATCGGTCGCGACGAGGAGATTCGCCGGACCATCCAGGTGCTGCAGCGGCGCACCCAGAACAATCCGGTGCT
>CAZOUC010000050.1:0-742 GCA_964582825.1 uncultured Enterobacteriaceae bacterium
CGATGCTCAATTACATGGCCACGATGCACTTCCTGTCCGGGCGCGATCCGTTCCCGATCGGCAACTCGCACTTCGTGCACGTGCCGTACAACACCTTCCGTACCCGCGACGGCTTCATCGTCATTGCTGTCATCTTCGACTCCTTCTGGGAGAACCTGGTGGAGATGCTCGACTGCGACGCGCTGCGCAAGGAGGCTTACCTGAAGCAGCCCGGACGCCTGGCCGACCAGGAATTCATCGAGACGACCATCGAGGGTATTCTGATGAAGGAGGACTCGGCCTACTGGCTCAAGCGTCTCGAGGACAAGCGGATTCCCTGCGCCCCGGTGAATCGCTTCAGCCAGTCGCTGAACGATCCGCAGGTGCGCCACCGCAACATGGTCGTCGACCTGCAGCATCCTTCGGGCGCCAAGACGCAGGGCCCCGGCAACCCGATCAAGCTGTCGCGCTCCAGCGAGGAGAGCTTCTCGCCCGCGCCGCTGCTCGGTCAGCACACCGCTGCCGTGCTGCAGGATCTGCTCGGCATGGCGCCGGACGACATCGACCAACTGAAAACCAAGGGAGTCATCGCCTGAGATGCGCGAACGAGTGACCGTCAATGAAGTCGGGCCGCGGGACGGCCTGCAGAACCAGCCGCGGACGCTGGACGTCGAGGAGCGCGTCGAGCTGATCCGAGCACTGGCGGCGGCCGGTCTGCGCCACATCGAAGTCGGCAGCTTCGTATCGCCCAAAGCGGTGCCGC
>CAZOUC010000050.1:752-10334 GCA_964582825.1 uncultured Enterobacteriaceae bacterium
AGATGGCCGGCACCGACCGGGTGCTCGCCGCCCTGCCGAAGGCGGACCGGGTCGGCTACAGCGTGCTGATCCCGAATCAGAAGGGCTACGAGCTCGCTCGCGCGGCCGGTGCGACGGAGGTCGCCCTGGTGCTGGCCGCCAGCGACACGATGAGCGTCAAGAACATCGGCATGGACATTCGCCAGGTGTTCGACGTCGCCGCGTCGATCATCGGCCAGGCCCAGCAGGAAGGCGTGCGGACCCAGGCCTACATTTCCACGGCGTTCGTGTGCCCGTTCGAGGGCGCCATAGACCCGAAGATCGTCCATGATCTCTGCGCGCGCCTGCTCGACAGCGGTGCCGACGAGGTCGTCATTGACGATACCATCGGGACGGCCAATCCGCTCGAGGTTCGGCGCATGCTCGACGCGCTGGTGGCCAGCCACGGCGCCGAATTCCTGTCGGTGCATTTTCACGATACCCGGGCGATGGCGCTGGCCAACTGTTTCGCGGCGCTCGAGTCCGGCATCCGCAAGTTCGACGCGTCGGTCGGCGGGCTCGGTGGCTGTCCGTTCGCGCCCGGCGCGTCGGGCAACCTCGCGACCGAGGACATGGTCATGATGCTGGAGCAGTGCGGTTTCGACACCGGCGTGGACATGGCGGCACTGATCGAGGCCGCGCGCCTGGCCGAGCGCCTGACCGGCAACTGTCCGGGACCCCGCGCGCAGCGCTGGCTCGCGCGCGAGTACGGGGCTTCGGCCGGGGTCGCGCCTGGCGGTGCCGAATTGGCCTGCGGCTGACCCCTGAACAGCAACCCGAATCAGAGACGGAGACTTCACCATGGCTTATCGTCTGGGCGTAGACGTGGGTGGGACCTTCACCGACCTGCTGCTGATCGACGACGACACGGGGCGAACCTACACGGCCAAGGTGCCGTCGACGCCGAGCGACTCGTCGCTCGGCGTGCTCAATGGCGTGGCGGCGATCTGTGAACAGTCGGGTATCGACCCGCGCAAGATCACCCGGGTGATGCACGGTACGACGGTAGCGACCAACGCGGTACTGACCGGCCGCGGCGCCCGCGTCGCGCTGGTCACGACCAGCGGCTACAAGCAGGTGCTGCACATCGCCCGGTCCTTCTGTCCGGGCGGCCTGGGTGGCTGGGTCAGTTACGTCAAGAAGCCGCTGCTGGCGCCGCTGGAGCTGACGGTCGAGGCCGACGAGCGCGTCGACGCCCGGGGGCAGGTGCTCAAGCCGCTGGACGTGGACGGTCTGCGCGCCCGCCTCGAGGCACTGCGGGAACGGGGCGGTATCGAGGCCCTGACAATCTGTTTCATCAACGCCTACCAGAACGGCGCCAACGAAGCGGCCGCGCGCGACCTCGCCCGGGAGATCTTCCCCGACCTGCCGGTGTCGATTTCCAGTGAAGTCGTTCCGGAGATGCAGGAATACGAGCGCGCCGAGACCACCGTCGTCAACTCCTACGTGCGCCCGGAAGTGTCCAAGTACGTGACCAATCTCCAGGCTTCGCTCGAGGAGCGGATGGACAAGGTCCAGCTGTCGATCCTGCGCTCGGACGGCGGACTCGCCTCGGGCCGGGCCGCGGCCGAGTCGCCGGTCAACCTGCTGCTGTCGGGACCGGCCGGCGGCGTCGCGGGTGCGCTGCACTTCTGCACCAGCGCCGGCTACGACAACATCCTGACCTTCGACATGGGCGGCACGTCCACCGACGTAGCGCTGATCCAGCAGGGCAAACCGCGGGTGCGGCGCGAGACGATCGTCGGCGACGTCCGCGTGCGGGCGCCGTCGGTGGACGTGCGCACCGTCGGCGCCGGCGGCGGCTCCATCGCCTTCGTGCCGGAACTGACCCGGGCGCTGCGCGTTGGTCCCGAGTCGGCCGGCGCCGAGCCGGGACCGGCTGCCTACATGAAGGGCGGCGAGGCGCCGACCGTCTGCGACGCCAATGTGGTCCTCGGCTACCTGCCCTCCGACGTGCGCCTCGGCGGACACATGGAGATCAACAAGGCGGCTGCCGAGCAGGCCGTCAAGACCGTCGCCGATGCCCTCGGGCTCGACGTCGTCGAGGCCGCCGAGGGCATCGTCAAGATCGTCAACGAGTCGATGTTCGGTGCGCTGCGACTGGTCTCGGTCGAGCAGGGCTTCGATCCGCGCGACTTCGCGCTGGTCGGTTTCGGCGGCGCCGGCCCGCTGCACGCCAACGCGCTCGGCATCCTCAGCGGGTCCTGGCCGGTGATCGTGCCGCCGGGGCCGGGCGTGCTCTGCGCCTACGGCGACGCGACCACGCAGGTGCAGGACGAGGCGTCGATCAGCTTCGTGCGCAGCGCCGAGGAAACGTCGCTCGAAGACCTGCTCGCCGAGCTCGAGACCCTGCGCCAGCGCGCCGCGGAGTCACTGGACGCCGACGGCATTGCCCGCGACGAGCAGGAGGTCACCTTCGAGGCGGACCTGCGCTACGCCGGCCAGGCCTTCCAGCTCAATCTGGCCTTTACCGAGGAGCAGCTGCGTGAGCGGGGCATCGCCCTGCTGACCGAGCGCTTCGACCAGGAGCACGAGCAGCTGTTCACCTTCGCGCTCGGCGAAGGGCACGAGATCGTCATGCTGAGGGCGATCGTCCGGGCGCGCAGCAAGGCGGTGCCGACGCCGGCCGGCGGCGACGCCAGCGCAACCCTCGCGGACTGCCGTATCCACGACACGCGCTTTTACTTCGAGGGCGCCTGGCACGATGCCGTGATCTACGACCGCTCGCGCCTGCACCGGGGCCTGGAGGTGCCCGGGCCGGCCATCGTGCAGGAAATGGACTCGACGACGGTGGTGCTGCCCGGACACATTGCCCGCGTCGACGCCGTCGGCAACCTGTTGATCAACCCGGCCTGACACGAGGGAATCGCCATGCCAGCACGCATCGTAGAAACCAACAGCGCGGAGCTGAACCTCGTCGAGGTCGATTCGGTAACCGTCGACATCATCGAGAACGCCCTGCGCAATGCCCGTGTCGAAATGGACGCGGTGCTGTTCCGTACCGCGATGAGCCCGGGTATCCGAGAACAGGGCGACTGCTTCCCGATGATCGCCAACCGCGCCGGCAAGATGGTGGTCGGCCAGTTCGGCTCGTTCATCCACGGCTTCACGCAGGCCTACGACGGCGAGATCGAGGAAGGGGACGTGATTCTCACCAACGACCCCTACATGTGCAACGCCGCCGTCAGTCACCTGCCGGACTGGATCGTGCTGGTGCCGATCTTCAAGGACGGCCGTCACATCGCCTGGTCGGCCATGTTCGGCCACATGTCCGACAACGGCGGCATGGTGCCGGGGTCGATCCCCGTCAACGCCAAGACGATCTTCCAGGAGGGCATCCGCATCCCGCCCACCAAACTGTACAAGAAGGGCGTTCTGCAGCAGGACCTGCTGGACCTGATCCTGCACAACGTGCGCACGCCGCAGTGGAACCGTTTCGACCTGAACGCGCTGGTGGCGGCCTGCAATACCGCGGCGCGACGCTGCCAGGAGCTCGCCGAGCGCTTCGGCGACGACGTGTTCCATTCGACGATGCAGACGATGCTCGATCGCAACCACGCGGCGATGAAGCACATCATCGAGATGATCGTGCCGGAGGAGCCGCGCGAGTTCGAGGACTACATCTGTGACGATGGTGTCGGCAAGGGCCCGTACAAGATCCGTTGCCGACTGTGGCGCGAAGGCTCGAAGGCCATCTTCGACTTTGACGGCACCGATCCGCAGGCCGACAGTTCGATCAACTTCTACCTGAACGAAGAGATGTTCAAGATGTTCTTCGGCTCGTTCACGATCAACCTGTTCGATCCGCAGATCCTGTTCAACGACGGCTTCTACGACCTGGTCGAGGTGCGCATTCCGGAAGGCACCCTGCTGAAGCCGAAGTACCCCGCGGCGCTCAGCGGCCGCACCCACGCACTCGGCCGGATCTTCGACGTGATGGGCGGCCTGCTCGGCCAGGGTGCGCCGGACGCGCTCAACGCGGCCGGCTTCTCCGATTCGCCGCACCTGTTCTACGCCGGCTACGACGACCGGGGTGAGTGGTTCCAGCTGTTCCAGATCGGATTCGGGGGCATCCCCGGCCGCCCCGTCGGCGACGGACCCGACGGGCACTCGCTGTGGCCCGGATTCACCAACGTGCCCAACGAGTTCATCGAGGCCTACTTCCCGCTGCGTATCGAGCGCTACGAGACCATCCCGGACTCGGGAGGCGCCGGGCTGCACCGGGGCGGCAACGGTCTCAGCGTCGCGTACCGCTTTCTCTGCGACGGCACCATCGCGATCCACGACGAACGCTGGCTGACCTACCCCTGGGGAGTCAACGGCGGCGAACCGGGCATGCGCTCGACCAAGCGCCTGGTGCGTGCCGACGGCAGCGAACAGGTGCTGCCGGCCAAGTGCGAGGACATCCACGTCCAGGCCGGTGACCTGCTGTACTTCGACACCTGGGGTGGCGGCGGCTGGGGTGACCCCCTGGAGCGGGACCCGGAAGCCGTGCGCCTGGACGTCGAGCGGGGTTTCGTGACCGTCGAAGGGGCCCGTCGCTACGGCGTCGTGATCGGCGCCGACGGCGCTGTAGACGCGGCAGCGACCGAGACCCTTCGCGGGGAGCGACGCAGCGCCCGCGGCGAACTGCCGTTGTTCAATCGTGGCGGTTCGATCGACGACATCAAGGCGCGCTGCCTCGAAGAGACCGGCCTGCCGGCCCCGGAAACCCCGCGGTTCGGCGCGGCGACGGCCTGAAGCGCCTTGGCGGACCTGGAACGACAGACCCAGCCTCCCGGTAAGCGGCCGGCGCTGGTGCTGGTCGATTTCAGCCGCGGTTTCACAAGCAGCGACTGCCCGCTCGGCGGCGACTTCGATGCCGAGGTGGCCGCGGCGCGGCGCCTGCTCGACGCGTTCCGCGAGCGGGGCCTGCCGCTGTGCTTCACGACCGTGGCGTACCGGGACGATCGTGAGGCGAGCGTGTTCCGGCGCCGGCTGCCGGCCCTGAACTGGCTGCAGGCCGGCAGCGAGTGGGTGCGCATCGACCCGCGGCTGGCGCCGATTGCCGGCGAGCCGGTGTTCGAGAAGCGCTGGGCGAGCGGCTTTTTTCGTACCGGCCTGGCGGACTGGCTGGCGGAGCAGGGTGTCGATGCACTGGTCGTCGCCGGTCTGACGACGAGTGGCTGCGTGCGCGCTACGGTCGTCGATGGCCTGCAGCACGATTTCCCGGTGCGCGTCGTGCGCGAGGCGGTCGGGGACCGCAACGCCGCGGCGCACGCGGCCAACCTGCACGACATGCACGCGAAGTACGCCGATGTCGTATCGGTCGGCGAAGTGCTCGCCGGCCTCGACGAGAGCGATTGATCTGAACTGAACGCGTTCACGTACTTTGAGCGGTTTAATCCAAGGGGGAAATACCACCATGAAGACGCACACCAAGACCGCGATGGCCTTTGCCGTCGCCTCGGCCATTGCCCTGTCCGACGCCGCGATGGCGGCCCTCGAACTCGAAGAGATCGTGGTCACCGCGCGCAAGCGTTCGGAGAACCTGCAGGAAGTGCCGATCGCCGTGTCGGCGCTGACCGAGGGCCAGATCCAGCGCGCCGGCATCCAGCGCCAGTCCGACATGATCGCCTTGCTGCCCAACGTGACGCTGGTCGATACCGCCAACGTCGGGGATACGCAGGTCAGCATCCGCGGCATCGTATCGACCCGTGACGCCGAATCCACCTTCGCCTACGTCGTCGACGGTGTGCTGAGCACCAACCCGAACAGCTTCAACGAAGAACTGCTCGACGTGCAGCAGATCGAGGTTCTGAAAGGGCCGCAGGGCGCCCTATACGGCCGCAACGCGGTGGCCGGTGCGATCCTGGTGACCACCAGGGAGCCCGGCGAGGAATTCGAGGGACAGGTCAAGGTCGGCGCCGGCAACGTCGGCCAGATGAACGCCAGCTTCGTCGCCAGCGGCGCGCTCAGTGACAACACGCGCGGGCGCATCGCCGCCAGCTACCGCGAAATGGACGGCCACTACAAGAACGTCTTCACCAACGACGACGCCGCCGTCGACTACCTCGAGGACACCACGGTGCGCGGCCGCCTGATCTGGGACGCGGACGACAACATCCAGGTCGACATGCGCGCGGCGATCAGCGAGGTCAAGGCCGGCGCGATCAACTTCAACGCCGTGTTTGCCATTCCGGCCTTTGCCAGCAACTTCGCGAGCGACACCTACTTTGCCGACGTCAACGATCACGACTTCACCTTCGCGTTCGACGTGCCGGGGATCAATGAACAGGAAACCATGGAGTTCGCGATCAAGACGGACATCGCCCTGGACTGGGCTGACCTGACCCTGATCGGTTCCTACAACGACCTCGAGGAGTTCCTGCTCTCGGACGGCACCGCCGCGACCTTCCTCGGCTACGAATTCACCGACGCCTGTATCGCCGACCGCGTCGACGTCAACAGCCTGACCCGTCCCGACCTCTTCGGTCAGCCGTACCAGCCGTTCTTCGTCGGTCCTCCGGGAACGGACCCGACCGCGCAGGTCTACGGACCGTACACGGCGACCTCCTGTGACGGCTACCAGTACCAGGAGCGCAACCAGCAGGACGCCAGTTTCGAAGCGCGCCTGGCCTCGGATGCGAGCCAGGCCGTGCGCTGGATCGGGGGCGTCTATCTCGCGGACATCAAGCGCGAGGTGGTCGTGACCTACGGTGCGGACCGCAACCAGGGCTTCGACCTGTCGCCGTACGTCGCCCCCGGCGGCCCGAATCCGACCGACCTGGCCTTCAACGACCGCTTCAACACCCGGGTGTACGCCGCCTACGGGCAGCTCGAGTTCGACCTGAACGAGACGATGGAACTGGCGTTTGCGGCGCGCTACGACCTGGAGGAGCGGGAAGTCAGCAATCGCGTGCCGAACGTGCAGTCTTCCGGACTGAACTTCAACCTCGCCGGGCAACCGATCAACCCGGGTTTCGCGGCGTTCCCGAACGGCATTCCCGACCGTGACGAGGATTTCGAGCAGTTCCAGCCCAAGGTGTCCTGGAACTGGCAGGCCGCCGAGGACGTCAACGTCTACGCCAGCTGGGGCATCGGTTTCCGCAGCGGCGGCTTCAACAACCAGGGCACGGCCGACCTGCTCGACTACTGGTTCAACAGCAACGGCGGACCCTGCGTTTCGCTGGGCACGGGTTCTCCCGACGCCTTCATCCAGCCCGGCAACTGCGTCAACGCGGGTCTCGGCGTGACCGACGAGTACGAAAAGGAGGTCAGCGAGACCTTCGAAGTGGGCTTCAAGAGCGAGTTCTGGGACCGCCGGGTGCGCCTGAACGCCGCGGCCTTCTACACCGAGATCGACGACAACCAGTTCTTCGAGTTCTTCGCCGGACCGTTCGGCCTGCAGCGTGTCGTCACCACGATCGACCAGGTCGAGATCTCCGGCTTCGAGTTCGACTTCAATGCCTTCCTGACCGACTACGTCACGGTCTTCGGCGGCGCCGGTTTCCTCGACAGCGAGATCAAGGAGAACCGCAACCGCCCGATCACCGTCGGCAACGATGCGCCGCAGGCGCCGCAGGAAACCTACAACCTGGGTGGTGAGGTAATGTTCCCGGTGGCGGACGGCATCGAGCTGTTCGCGCGCATCGATTACCAGTATGTCGGTGAGATGTGGTTCCACACCCTGCAGGGCGAACAGACGCCGACCATCTGGAACTGGCTGGTCGGTCCGTTCGGCTTCAACCAGGATTTCTCACGCGCCCGCCGCGACGCCTACGACACGGTCAACCTGCGGGTCGGTCTGGACGCCGAGGACTGGAGCATCACCGCCTGGGGCCGCAATATCGGCGACGAGCAATACCTCGAGGAGGTGATCCCGGCACCGGAGTTCGGCGGGTCCTTCGTGCACCCCTCGGCACGCGACGCCTACGGTGTGGAGGCCGTGTACCGCTTCTGATCGGTCCACACCACCAAGCCATCCAGCGGGGGCCCACGGGCCCCCGTTTTTTTGTCCGTGCCGTTTTCAATCGGGCCAGGATCGATGTTTTCTCTGGACTGCCAATCGGCCCGGGCTGGATGTCTGGTGCCGGTGCCCGGCCGGGCGTCCATCGTAATAATCCGTTCCGCAAATCGTCACGGAAGCGTCGCCGAGCGTTCGTATGATCGCGGCTTTTCCTGAGCCGTACCAAGGAGAATGCCTTGATCAAGCGCCCCCTGCCTCTCGCTGTTGCCATTGCCCTGAGCCCGTCCCTGGCCCTTGCCCAGGAGCAGCTGATCCTGCTCGAAGAAGTCCTGGTCACCGCCCAGAAGCGGACCCAGTCCATCGAAGACGTGCCGGTCACGATCACCGCCTACAACGGCGATTTTCTCGAGGAACTCGGCATCCAGGATCTCGACGTGCTGTCGGAGGTGGTGCCGGGCCTGGTGATCCAGGAGCAGAGTCCGAACAACCCGGGTTTCGTGATCCGCGGCATCACCTCGGACAGCGGCCAGGCGAACATCGCCCCGCGCGTGTCGGTCTACTACAACGGCGTCGACGTGTCGCGCTCGCGGGGCTCCTACTTCGAATTGCACGACCTGGAACGGGTCGAGGTGGTCAAGGGCCCGCAGGCGACGCTGTTCGGCACGGCGGCCTCGGTCGGCGCCGTCAGCGTCATCACCAACAAGCCGCAGCCCGAGTTCGACGCCGCGATCACCGTCGGTGCCGCGAACTACAGCGGCTTCAACGCCAGCGGTTTCGTCACCGGCGGCGGCGACCTGGTGCAGGGGCGCCTGTCCTTCACCTACCGGGAGCGTGACGGTTACATCGACAACACCGCCGGCGAGGACCTCAACGGCATCGAGCGCCTGGCGATCCGGCCGTCGCTGCGTTTCACGCCGAGCGACGCACTGACCGTCGACCTGATCTACAGCTACGACGAGAACAACGACACCGGCACCTCGTTCAAGAACGGCGTGCTGACGCCGACCGGCGGCGACACGAGCCCCTACACGTTCGCCGAGTTTTCCGGTTCGCCGTTTTCCGAGGAGGTGCTCGGCAACGACGAACTGTCCATCGACCGCGAGGTCCACGACCTCAACCTGACGATCGCCTGGGAACTCGGCGACGCGCTGACCTTCACGTCGATCACGGGCTACCGGGAGTTCGACTCGCTGGAGGTGTTCGACGCCGACGGCAGCCAGGCCTGGTTCCTCGAGTTCGCCGAGGACGCCGAGGGCGACCAGTTCAGCCAGGAGTTCCGCCTGGTGCACACGGGCGATCGCCTGACCTCGATCGTCGGCGCCAGCTGGTTCGAGGAGGACGGCAGCCAGCGCGTGCCGTTCAGCACCGAGGAGTCGATCTACCTGAACTGCGCCGGCGCCCTGCCGCTCGGCCTGCCCTGCGTCGCGCCCGGCGGTTCGGTGCCGATCGCGACGCCGATCCTGACCGGTGGCGCGCTGCAGCAGCTGCCCTACCAGGCGTCGTTCACCAACTTCGGCGACAACAGCACCGCGTCGGTATTCGCCGACTTCAGCTACGCCGCGACCGACCGCCTGGAGCTGACCGCCGGTCTGCGCTACGTCGACGAGGAGCGGGAG
>CAZOUC010000051.1:0-9047 GCA_964582825.1 uncultured Enterobacteriaceae bacterium
ACGGTGACCGTGAACGGCAACATGGCGCGCATCGACCGCACCGATGCCGACGCGCTGGGCTGCGAGCCGTACGACCTGGAATTCACCTCGCCCGCCGATGGCCGCATCGACGAATCCCAGGTCTGGCAGGCCCTCCGGACCATCTACGACCCGGAAATCCCGGTCAACATCGTCGACCTGGGGCTTGTCTACGCGGTTTCGGTCGACCGGGACGCGGGCCGTGTCTCGGTACAGATGACGCTGACCGCACCGGGCTGCGACATGGGTCCGGTGCTGGTCGGCGACGTCGAGTACCGGGTCGGCAAGGTTCCCTTCGTCGAGGACGTCGAGGTCGAGCTGGTGTTCGATCCACCGTGGACGCGGGAGCGGATGAGCGAGGAGGCGCAACTCGCCACCGGTATGTTTTACTAGGTCCACCCCGACAGCACGCCGCCCGCAACGCCGGCACCGCGCCATTGATGACCAGCAACCCGGACGACGCCCCCTCCCTGCTTCGCGAGCGCATCAGGCTGCTCGGACGCCTGCTCGGCGAGACGATCGCCGCCGCGGAAGGGCCCGCGGTGCTCGAGCGGGTCGAAACCATTCGTCGCCTGGCGAAAGCCGCACGCCACGCCAGCGAGGCCAGTCACCGTGATCTGTTCGCCCGGCTGCAGGCCTTGCAGGAACGTGACCTGCTGCCGGTGGCGCGATCGTTCAGCCATTTCCTCAACCTGGTCAACATCATCGAGCAACACGAAGGCAATCGCCGGCGGCTCGATCCGCACTGCGATTCACTGCCGGAGCTCGATCGGGCCATCACGGTGCTGGGCGAACGCGGTGTTCCGCGGGAACAACTCGCCGCCACACTGGCCGGCCTCGACATCGAACTCGTGCTCACCCCGCATCCCACCGAGATCACCCGTCGCACGCTGATCGACAAGCACCGCCAGATCGATGCCTGCCTGTTGGAACTGGACCGCTGCGCGGGCGTTCCCACAGCCGTGGAGGCCAGCCTGCGCCGCCTGATTGCCGAACTCTGGCACACCGACGAGATCCGTGACGAGAAACCGACCCCGGTCGACGAAGCCACCTGGGGATTCGCCGTCATCGAGAACAGCCTGTGGCGGGCCGTACCCGATTTCCTGCGCCGGCTGGACACGAGCCTGCATCACCAGCTCGGCACCCGGGTGCCGCTGACGGCGCAGCCGCTGCGCTTCGCTTCCTGGATGGGAGGCGACCGTGACGGCAATCCCAATGTCACCGCGGCCGTCACCCGCCGGGTGCTGCTGCTGGCGCGCTGGAAAGCGGCGGACCTGTACATCGCCGACCTCGACGCCCTGGTGTCGGAACTGTCCATGCACCGCTGCAACCCAGAACTTCGCCGGCTCGCCGGCGACAGCCGGGAGCCCTACCGCGCGGTACTCAAAGGCCTGCGCGAGCGGCTGATCGCCACCCGGCACGGCATTACCCGGCTGCTGGCCGGCGAAACGAGTGCCACCGATGCCCTGCTCGATCACTTCGACGAGCTGTGGCAGCCGCTCCACGCCTGCTATCAATCCCTGCACGACTGCGGCATGGGCCTGATCGCCGACGGCAGCCTACTCGATACCCTGCGCCGGGCGCGTTGCTTCGGACTCAACCTCGTGCGCCTCGACGTTCGCCAGGAAAGCGCTCGCCACACCCAGGCGCTCGCCGCCGTTACCCGGGAACTCGGGCTGGGCGATTTCGCTGCCTGGGACGAGCAGCGCCGCCAGCAGTTTCTGCTGCAGGAGCTGGATTCCCGCCGTCCGCTGCTGCCGCAGGGCTGGCAGCCCGACCCTGAGGTGGCGGAGGTGCTCGACACCTGTCGGGTGATCGCCGCCCAGCAGCCCGGTGTCATCAGCGCCTACGTCATTTCGATGAGTTCGCAGCCGTCGGACGTTCTCGCCGTGGCCTTGCTGCTCAAGGCCTGCGGCTGCACCGAGGCGATTCCGATCGCGCCGCTGTTCGAGACCCTCGACGACCTGGATCGCTGCCCCGAGGTCATGCGGCAGTTGCTGGAACTGCCCTGGTACCGGGACCACGCCGCCGGACGCCAGATGGTGATGATCGGCTATTCCGACTCGGCCAAGGACGCCGGCGCCATGGCGGCGTCCTGGGCGCAGTACCGCGCCCAGGAGGCGCTGCTGGATGTCGCCGACTCGGCCGGTGTGCGCCTGCAGCTGTTTCATGGCCGGGGCGGCACGCTCGGCCGGGGTGGCGCGCCGGCCGGCACCGCGCTGCTGTCGCAGCCCCCGGGCTCCCTGCGGGGCGGCCTGCGGGTCACCGAACAGGGCGAAATGATCCGCTTCAAGCTCGGCCTGCCGGAGACCGCGATCGGCAGCCTTGATCTGTATGCCAGCGCGATCCTCGAAGCCAACACCGCAGCGCCGCCGCCGCCCGAAGACAGCTGGCGGGCGTGCATGCACCAGCTCGCCGAACTGTCCTGCGAGCGCTATCGCGCACTGGTGCGAGGAACGCCCCGGTTCATCGATTATTTCCGCAGCGCCACACCGGAGCGCGAGCTGTCCCTGCTGCCGCTCGGTTCACGTCCGACGCGACGTCGCCAGGACGGCGGCATCGCCAGCCTGCGGGCTATTCCCTGGATCTTCGCCTGGTCGCAGAACCGCCTGATGCTGCCCGCATGGCTCGGTGCCGGACACGCACTGCGGAGCCTTGCGGGTGCCGGACGCCACGCCGAGCTCGAGTCGATGTACCGCTGCTGGCCCTTTTTCGCGGCCAGGCTCAGTATGCTGGAGATGGTGTTCGCCAAGGCCGATGCCGACCTGGCAACCTTCTACGACGAGCAGCTCGTCGCGCCGGACCTGCAGGGCCTGGGCCGGGAACTGCGACAGGAACTCGAGGCCGATATCGGCACGGTCCTGGCGATTTCCCATGACGACAGCCTGATGGCGGACGTGCCGGCGACCCGCGAGTCGGTGAGGCTGCGGAATGCCTATACCGATCCCCTGAACCTGCTGCAGGTGGAGCTGCTGCGCCGCTACCGCGAGCGCCCCAACCACGGCCACAGCCAGGCGCTGATGGTCAGCATCGCCGGCATCGCCGCTGGCCTGCGCAACACCGGATAGAGTCACGATGAGCAATCCTTTCGGCAGTGAAATCACCGCGGACGACGTGCGCGATACCCTGCAGTTTTTCGACGACTGGGAGGACCGCTATCGCTACGTCATCGACCTCGGAAAACAGCTGCCGGCGCTGCCGGAGGTGATGAAGACCGACGACAGCCTGGTGCGCGGCTGCCAGAGCCAGGTCTGGCTGCACGTTCGCCGGGAAGGCGACCGCCTGTTTTTCGACGTCGACAGCGACGCGCACATCGTGCGCGGCCTCGCCGCCATCCTGCTCAGCGCCTACAACGGCCGCAGTGCCGGGGAAATCCGCGTCTTCGACGTCGAGGCCTACCTCGACGACCTGCAGCTGCTCGCGCACCTGAGCCCGACCCGGGGCAATGGCCTGCGGGCGATGATCGAGCGCATCCGCCGCGAAGCGGCCTGAGCCCCGCGAGCCCGTCGGGCTCGCGGGTCCGGGATCGTTCGCGGGTCAGAACAGGTAGGCGAGATCCAGCCCGTACATGCGCGGCGTCAGCCACCAGCCGTCGCGTGAACCGACCGAGTCACCGTTGCCGCCGAAGGTGATCAGCACCTGCTCGTCGGTCAGGTTGCGCCCCCAGATCGAGATGTCCCAGTGGCCGTCGTTGCTGAGCCAGCCGAGTCGGGCATTTATCAGGTCGTAACTGGGTACGTCACCACGCGTGGTCAGCGTCAGGCGGTTGTCGGTCCAGGTGTAGTCGAGCCGCGCGAGCACCTCCCCGAGGTCGCCGAGCGGCGCCTGGTACTCGAGGCTGACGTTGAACATGTGCTCCGGTGTCTCGGCCCGCGGTTCACCGGTCAGGTCATCGGCCGGGGTCTCGCCGGCGGCTTCGATGATGTTGTAGTCGGTGAACTCGGTTTTCAGGTAGCCGTAGTTGCCGGCCAGGGTCAGGTGCTCGCCGAGCATCCACGCCGTCTCGACTTCGAAACCGTAGCCCTCGGCGTCTGCCGTGCGCAGGTAGTAGCCGGGGATCGGCTCGCCGATCAGGGTCAGGGTCTGCAGGTCTTCGTACTCGTAGAAGAAACCGGCAATATTGAACTGGCCCCGGCCGTCGGTGGTCCGGCCCTTGATGCCGAGCTCGTAGTTGATCACTTCTTCGGCATCGAAGGAGGTATCGATATTGTCGGCGTAGTTCTGGCTGTTGAAACCGCCCGACTTGAAACCCGTCGCCACGCTCGCGTAGCCCATCACCGAATCACTGAGGGCGTAGTCGAGCACCAGGCGGCCCGAGAGGTTGTCCCAGGATTCGCTCTGGCGTTCGTCCAGCACCGGCTGCCCCTGGTTGTAGAACGCCAGTCCGAACGGCACGCCGGGCAACAGCTCGTTGGTCCAGGCCGTGAACAGGTCGAAGGTCTTGTCGTCGTAGGTGTAGCGCAGGCCCGCCGACAGGTTGAGCCGGTCGCTCAGGCTCCAGGTGGCGTCGCCGTAAATCGCGTAACTCTCGTACTCGCCGGCGTTGTTGACCGTTTCAACCCACGGAAACGCGTACAGGTTGGTCGGATCGAGCCGCGGCTGCACGAAGGGCAGCAGGTTCGCCGCGCCGCCGAACGCGCCACCGGTAAGCTGGTCGATAAAGCTCGCGATGGCAAAACCGTCGCAGCTCGCCAGTCCGCAGGGTACCGGTCCGAGCGTCGGGTGCAGGATCAGGCCCTGCCGCTGCAGGGCGCGCACCGTCGGCAGCTGTTCGGCCGGCACGCCACCGGACTGCAGCGCGAAGGACTCGAAGGTGCTGAACAGGAATTCGGCGATGATGTCGTGGCGGATGTCCTCGTAGCTGTAGGTGGCACCGAGCGTCCACTTCATCGCGTCGGTTTCGCCGGTCAGGCGCAGTTCCTGCGACCAGTATTCACTCCACTCGGGATTCTTGGCGGCGAAGAAGTAATCGGGGTTGTCGGAACCGTCCAGGTCCTCGTCCAGCTTGGTCGTCACGTCGCGCCAGGCGCTGATCGACGTGAAGGTCATGCCGTCGAAGTCATGGGTGATCTCCAGACTCAGCGAGGTCGCCTCCCGGGCCTCGCGCTGATCGCCGTCCCAGGCGCCGTCACCGAACGGGTCGTGGCTGCGACCGGCAAAGGCCAGGGCCGGGTCGGCGAAGGGCACCGGCACCGTCGGCGGGTTGGCGCCGGCACCGGCAGACCCCCACTGCGGATCGGTGAAGACCGCCGGGTTGAGCGTAACCGAAACACCGGAGCGCTGATCGATGTCCTCGTAGCCGGCACGCAGCAGCACCTCGGTGGCATCGCCTGCGTTCCACAGCGCGCTCAGCCGCCAGTTCATGCGGTCCTCGTCATTGGCCGCCTCGCCACCCCGCACGTCGTCGATGAATCCGTCGCGCTGGCGCATGGCACCGACCAGGCGCACCGCGAAGGAATCGCTGAACGGTGCGTTGAGCACGACCTCGGCGTCGGTGCGCGAGTAGTTGCCGGCAGTGACGCGGATGCGGCCTTCCAGTTCATCGCTCGGTTTCGGCGTGATGATATGGATCGCACCGCCGGTCGCGTTGCGGCCGAACAGCGTGCCCTGGGGTCCCTTGAGGATCTCGACGCGCTCGATATCGACCAGCGCCGCCTCGGCACCGGCACCGCGCGCCGTGTACACGCCATCGACGTAGACGGCAACCGCGGGGTCCGAACCGATGGTCCAGTCCACCGTCTCGATGCCGCGCACGTTGTATTCGGGCTGCAGGACGTTCTCGTTGTTCATGTCGACCCCGGCGGTGAAGCGGCCGACGTCGGTCAGGGACGTGGCGCCGACACGCTCGAGCGCGGCACCGGAAAAGGCGGTGATGGAAATCGGCACGTCCAGGACGTCCTCGGACCGCTTCTGCGCGGTAACGATGACTTCTTCCAGGACCTGTGCATGCGCGGCCGGCGCCAGTGCCGCCGCCAGCGCGACGACGAGGGTCTTACGACGAAACATGGCTTGAACTCCCGAATTGTGAACGATGTTATTTGTTAGCTCTGTCTATTGTAGCCCGCGTGCGCCCCGGGGGTTACTCCGCCGCGTCCCGCTGCAGCGCCGACTCGAGGGTCGGCACCCGGACCCGGTCCGCTTCGAGTGCGAGCATGTACTCCGCCAGCTGCAGACGCAGGTCGGCCGGAATGTGCGACTGCGCCGGCATCGCCGGAAAATCCGGCCGCTTCTTCGTCGGCGCGGCCATGTAGTCGGCGAGGCCCTGCGGGTTGTCGTGGTACAGGGCCTGGATCACCATCGTCGGCGGACCGATCATGCGCAGGTTATAGGCGTGACAGCCGGCACAGACGCCGTTGTAGACGATCTCGACGCGCTTCGGACTGCCGCGGATGTCCAGCGGCTCGGCTGGCTCGGGCAGCGTGTAGCTGGCCGTCGCAAAGGTGTTCTGCGGTTCGCAGTCGGCCCAGTCGCCGACCCCGTAGGCACGGTAGCGGTCGCGGTCGAGGATACAGCTGCCGCGCTTCGCATCCGCGGCCGCCTTGTAGGCGAGGATGTCCGGCCCGAGGCGGCTGAACTTCGTCGCCATCAGCACCTTGACCTCGGTAACGGGATCCGCGCCGTTGTCGAACATGACGTTGTCGAGGATCTTCATGCGGTCCGGATTGGGTTCCGACTCCGGGTCGCTGGCCACGTCGGTGACGAAACTCAGATCGGTAACGACGATTCCGGCCGTATTGTTGCCGGTGATGATGTTGTCCTCGATGACCACGTCGTCGCCGGCCATGACGATGATGCCGGTACCGGTCGGCACATTGGCGACCAGCGCACCGGGAGGCGCGAAATTCGGCGTGTTGTTGTTGGCGACGAAGTTGCGGCGCACGATCACGTCGTAGGTCGTCTTGATCGGCAGTCCGGGCGTGATGAACACGAGAATGCCCCCGGTGTTGTCGTGCACGTGGTTGCCTTCGACGAGGGCGTGCCGCGTGTTCTCGATCTCGATACCCGCCACGTTGTCGAACACCTGGTTGTTGCGCACGTCGACGTTGTCGCACATGCCGACGTAGATCGCCGCATCTTCGATGCCGGACAGGACGTTGTTCTCGATGAGCCCGTTGGTGCCGAACTGCGGAAAGATGCCGTACACACCGGTATCGATCACCCAGTTGTTGCGGATCGTGAAATTGTTGCCGGCCTGGCCCATGATCGCGTTGCCCTTGTAGTGCATGAACTTGAGCCACTCGACACGAATGCCGTTGCCGGAATACAGCACCGCGTCGTTGAGCACCCGCTCACCGTCGAGCAGCGGCCACTCACCGTCCTCGACGACCCCGCGCAGGGTGATATCGTCCTTGTCGATGTACACGGTCTCGTGGTAGCGGCCCGGGTACACCAGGATCGTGTCACCGGGCTGGGCCCGGTTGACCGCATCCTGGATCAGCTCGCCGTCGCGCACCTCGTGTACCGCGGCATGGCTCACCGTCGCCAGCAGGGCCAGCGCCCCGAGCAGTTTCTTCAGCGTTTTCATCGTGCTGCCACCTCGTCGTCGCCGCGTGGGCTGCCGCCCACGGTCAAGCCGGACGGTACGCGTTCCGGCGTCTGTGGTTTGAAGCTTTCGTCCGTCAGCGTACCCAGAAAATCGACCAGGCGGTCCAGTTCCCGGCCAGTGAGCTGCGGATCCCAGATATGCCAGTGCAGGTTCAGTTGTTCACCGTCGGGCACCGCGTGACCGCGTCCGCCGGTGTAGAACGCGACCGTCTCGCGCAGGGTCGCGAATCGGCCCGAGTGCATGTACGGCGCCGTCAGCGCGACGTTACGCAGGCTCGGCACCTTGAAACCGCCCCGCAGGGACGGATCCCCGGTCGACGCCTCGGCACCGATGTCCAGCGGCAGCCCGTCGGGCTCGGGGGTGCCGAGCACTGCGATCTGCTGGTTGGTGAAGGTCGGCGGGGTGTGGCACTCGGCGCAGCGGGCCACGAACGAGCGGAACACGTTGAGCCCCTCGATCTCATCGCGGCTCAGCGCCTCGTGGACGCCGTGCGCGTACAGGTCATAACGACTGTTCAGTGAAATCAACGAGGTCTGGAATGCGGCCAGCGCCGTGTACAGTCGTTCGAGCGTGACACCGCCGGCGCCGAACGCGGACTCGAACAGCTGTGGGTATTCGGGATTCTCACGCAGCCGGCTCAGCAGTTGCTGCGGGTCGTTGGCCATCTCGTCGGCGGCGAACAAGGGCGTCAGCATCTGCTCTTCGAGCGACCGGACGCCGCCGTCCCAGTTGAATCGCTTGAGCAGCGCGACGTTCCACAGGCTCGGCGCCGAGCGCGGAAGGGGCCGGCCGTCGCTGCCGATGGCCCGGCCGCGACCGTCGCTGAAGCCGAGTTCCGGGTCGTGACAGCTGGCGCAGGCGAGACGCGCGTCGGCGGACAGCAGCGGATCGAAGAACAGCAAGCGCCCGAGGTCGATCTGCTGCGGCGTGAAGCCGTCGCGCACCGGCGGCAGGCCGGTTCTCAGGCCGCCGACCCCGGCATCGTTCAGTGAGGGGTAGTCGAGGTAGGGGCTGTGCAGGCGGCAGCGCTGTTCCGCGTCCGGCCGGAAGCCGGCCGGGCAGATGGTGCTCAGACTGAACTCCGCCCAGGCTGCAGGCACCGCACTCAGAATGATGAGCAGCAACAGGCTCGAGCGCCGTGTCCGCCCGGGCCGGGCCGGACCTGCCGCGGCCATGGACGGCCGCGGAGAGCCTACAGGGATGTATTCACGGCGTGTCCGGACCGGCCCGGGCGGACAGGGCGCACGGCAGCGCCTGTTTGGCTCCCGGAAACTGCCCCTGTGCCGCACTCGCCTATTCCGCCAGCGAGTTGATGTACGCGATGACGTTGCGGGTGACCTGCTCGTCGGGCAGGGCTGGGGCCATCATCACCATCTGGTAGCCCCAGCGGTCACCCTCGGCGCGGCCGCGCATGCCGTCCCGAAAGTACTGGAGCTGGCGCAGCAGGTACCAGTCGTCGGTGCCCGCCAGAGCCGGCGCCCCG
>CAZOUC010000051.1:9057-10217 GCA_964582825.1 uncultured Enterobacteriaceae bacterium
CCCTCGGCGCGGGGACCGTGGCAGCTGCCGCAGACCATCTGGTAATAATCCTTGCCCTGCACCAGGTCACCCTCGATCGTCGCCGGTGCCGGCGCATCGGGCAGCCGGTCGATGTACGCGGCGAGCTGGACGCGGTCCCGGGCCGACAGCCCGGCCACCAGCGGCCGCATCTGGGCGCCGTACGTGTCGTCCGGATGCGTGCCGCGATAGCCGAGCTGGAACGCCTCCAGCTGCCGTTCGAGATACCAGGGATCGAGTGCGACGAGGGACGGCGCATTCAGTTGCGCGATACCGCCACCGTCGTCGCCATGGCAGGCCGCGCAGGGTCGGTACAAGGTCGCGCCCGCCTCGTCATCGACCTGCACGACGCGCTGCTGCCGCTCGGCTGCGTCTTCCGGTGCCGCGGCCGGCTTTGCCGCCTCGTCGCCCCCGCAGGCGCTCAGCGCCAGTACGCCGAGCACCAACGCAGCACGACCCATCCACGCTCCCCCGAACGCGACCATCACAGCTCCCCCTGCTTCGTATTATCGCCGCAAGGGTAAGCCCGACCGCCGACAAGCGCAACGGAAGGTTCAGCGCACCGCCCGGTCGCAAGGTGACGGCGCACGCTGTCGCCCGGGGGAAGACCACGGTAGGATTGCCGCCACCTTCCGCAGAATGTGGGGTATCGCCATGCTGCGCCTCGTCGTCGTGCTGCTGTTGATCGGACTGCTGCTGTTCGTACTGATGCGCGGCCAGAGCGGCGACGGTCAGGACGGCGCACAACCGTACCAGGACCAGGTCGACAAGGCCCGGCAGGTCGAACAGCAACTGCAGGACTCGCTGCAGGACCGCAGCCGGCAGATCGAAGATGGCAGCGGCTGAGCCGCTTCATCGGACACGGTCGGTTGCCGCATCGGTACGAATCAGGCGGATGCCGGCGAAGCCGTAAGCGACCGCGACCACCGGATTGATCAGGTTGAACAGCGCGAACGGCGCGTAGGCAAAGGTCGGCACGCCGAGCGTCGCCGCCATGAAGGCACCGCAGGTATTCCAGGGCACCAGCGCCGAAGTCAGGGTGCCCGCATCCTCGACCGTCCGCGACAGGTTGACCGGCGCCAGGCCGCGGCGCGCAAACTCGAGACGGTACATGCGACCGGGCAGGACCACCGCCATGTACT
>CAZOUC010000052.1:0-4396 GCA_964582825.1 uncultured Enterobacteriaceae bacterium
GGTCAGCCCGGCGAGGATCGGCCAGAAAGCGTTTCGGGGATGCGCGTAGTAGCGGCCCGCGCGCAGCGAGGCGTCGCCGGGCATCGAACCGAGGATCAGGACCCGGGCGTCGCGCCGCAGCACGGGCGCGAGGCCGGTGAGATCGCTCACCTCAGTCGTCGCGGGTACTCGGTACCACCGGCGCCCGCTCGGTGACGACCGGCAGCGAGACGTCACCGTCCTCGCCCAGGCAGTCGACCGGCGCCTGGCCCTGGCGCGCCTCGAAATCGAGCGCAAGCGCCGCCTCGTGGGCGGCAGCGATCTCGGCGACCAGCTCCGTGTCGTCGATCAGCCCACAGCGGCGGCCGGCACTGGCAACGCCCTCGGCGCGAAAGCGCCGCCGGGGCGACACCGCGCCGTCACGGGCAAGCGCGTCGTAAACGCCTCGCAGCTGGTCGCGGAGCAGGTCGCGGTAGCTCACGGCGCGGTCAATCGCGAGCCGGCTTCCGCTCCTGGAAGCCTTTCACGGCACGCAGGATCTGGCGGATCGTGATCTGGCCGAGCAGGCGACCCTCGTCGTCCACCACCGGACGGCGCCGGATCTTCTTGCCGAGCATGTCCTGGGCAATATCGACGATGGCGTCATTGGGGCCGGCGGTGATCAGGTCCTCGGTGGTCATGAATTCCTTGACCTTGCCGACGGTACTGCCGTTGTAGGTGGCGCTGAGAATGCCGCGCAGGCAATCGAGTTCGGACAGGATTCCGACGAGCCGGTCGCGCTCGTCGACCACGCAGACCCCGGAAATCTGCCGATCCATGATGATCTCCATCGCCGTCATCAGGTTGTCCTCGGCAGTCACTTTCGCCGGGTGGGGAATCATGAAGTGGTACAGGTCGACGTTGCGCAGCATGACCGCTGGTCCCTCTCCGTTCGGTTACGCAGTCCGGGGCTTCGCCGGCGATCTCGCGATCACCGTGGCGCGCGGGAGACTAGCACGAAACCCGGGCTTCGGCACCTCAGCGGTAGAGGTCCTCGCCACATCCCCACCAGGCGTGGAAACCGACCGGCACGCGCTGCGGCAGCGGCACCCGCGCGATCGGCCCGAGGCTGATGTCGCGCGCGTCGAACACCTGGAACTCGGACCGGCAGTCGCGGCTGTCGGTGACGATCGTCAACACGTAGCCGTCGTCCTCGGCGTCGCCACGCGTCGCGCCGCGGCGCGGCGCGAACGGCGCCTCGCTGCCGAACACTCCGGGGCCGTAGTCCCACTCCTGGCGGGCACCGGTCTCGTTGTCGTACTTGACGAGGCCGGTGAAGCGCAGGGTATGGCCACCCTCCTCCCCCAGCGGGATGCGCTGGTGGTAGGCGTAACGGCTGCGTACGCCGTGGAACAGCTGGTTGGTCTTGTTGAACTCGGTGTTGAGATCGTCGATGTCGCCCTCGCGCACCTCGCCGGTGCGCAGGTTGAAGCGCCAGCGGTAGTTGTTCGCCTCGAGGCGCATGTAGGCGAGCATGTGCGACAGCACGCCCTCGTCGGGACGCGCCTGCGGCATCGGGTTGATCGAGCGGCAGCCGTCCATCGTCACCCAGTCGCCGTCCTCCCAGCAGTTCGACACGTGCAGGATGTAGCAGGGTTCGCATTCGAACCAGCGGATCTCGTCGCCGCGACCGTAGCGGGGAATGATGCCGAAGCGCGTCGGGATATCGCGGTGGAAAGTCAGCACGCGCATGCCGTGTTTGCGCAGCACGTCGAGGTCGTGGAAGAAAGGCAGGTCGTGCAGGATCGTGTAGTGCTCGGTAAAGCCGAGGTCGTGCGGCAGGCGTGGGCCCGGCAGATCGATCGGCACTTCCTGGCGCAGGCTGCCATCGGGATTGACGACGCCGTAGGTCATGAACGGCTCGTCGTCGTTGTAGTCCATGAACAGCATTTCGCCGGTGTTCAGGTCGACGTGGTTGTGCGCGGACAGCTTGTTGCGCCGGCTGCGACCGGGGATCGCGAACTCCCCCTGGTTCTCGAGCGTGAGCGGGTCGAGGCGGTACGGCACGCCGGCGTTGTACCAGGTCGGCATCAGGCTGCCGGCGAACTGGGTCACGTCGGTGTTGCAGGTGTCCTTGATCGGGAAATCCGGCAGAGAAAAGTCGAACGGGCCCATGACACCGGGCCAGATCGACCGCCCCGCCGCCCGTTCGGCGAGCAGCGCGGCGGTCTCGATCAGCGCGCTGCGGTAGCTGACCTGGCCGTCGCGGATGTAGACCGCGTGGATCATGCCGTCGCCGTCGAAGGGGTGGTAGGCGTTGCGCGGCTTGAAAACCGGGTTCGGGCCGTTGCGGAAGTAGGCCCCGTAGAGGTCCGCCGGCAGTTCGCCGATCACCGGCAGGGACTCGGCACCGGCCGACTCGAGGACCGGCGCGTACACGCCGTGCAGGTAAGGATTGTCGAGCTCGTAGATCCAGGCCGGCGCGTCCGGCAGGAACGGCACGGCACCGAGACATTTCTCACTGACCGGAAACCGGCCCGGGTCGGGCTGCTCGGCGTACTGGCTCATGACTCGTTCTCCGAAACGGCTGGCACCCTGCCGAGACTAGCCAGCGGTGCCCGGTCGTGCAAGGATTAGTCCATGCGGATGCCGGCACACTTGATCCACTGCAATCGACAGCGCAGCGTCCGGGAGGCCAGGCGGTGACGACGCCGTCCTTCGGCAAGCGACTGCGCCTGCCGGTGATCCAGGCACCGATGTTTCTGCTGTCGGGGCCGGAGATGGTCGTGGCGAGCTGCCGCGCCGGCATCGTCGGCTCGTTTCCGAGCCCCAATGCGCGCACCACAGAGCAGCTCGAACAGTGGCTGCAGCAGATCACCGGCGCCCTGGACGGCGCGTCCGAGGCCGCGCCCTGGGCCCTGAACCTGGTCATGCACCGTTCCAACCCGCGCCGCCACGACGACCTGGCGCTCGGCGTCGCCTACCGCGCCCCCCTGGTCATCACGGCGCTCGGCAGTCCGCGCGAGGCCGTCGACCGGGTGCACGCCTACGGCGGTCGCGTTTTTGCCGACGTCGTCTCGGTGGCGATGGCGCGCAAGGCGGCGGACGCCGGTGTCGACGGCCTCGCCCTGGTGTGCAGCGGCGCCGGCGGCCACACCGGGCAACTGTCGCCATTCGCCTTCGTCGACGAGGTGCGCCGCTTCTTCGACGGGGACCTGGTGCTGTCCGGCGCCATCGGCAATGGCCGCGCGATTCTCGCCGCGCAGGCCCTCGGCGCCGATTTCGTCTACATGGGTACGCGCTTCATCGCCTGCGACGAGTGCCTGGCAGCGGAGGAATACAAGCAGATGGTGATCGAGGCCAGCGGCAGCGACATCGTCACGTCCGACGCGATCACCGGCGTCGCCGCCAACTGGCTGCGCGGCAGCCTGGTCGCCGCCGGTTACGACCCGGCGAGGATGCCGGCCGCCGGCGAGATCGATTTTCTCAAGGCCGCGAACGACCGCAAGCGCTGGCGCGACATCTGGGCCGCCGGACAGGGCGTCGCGGCGGTCACCGGTCGGCAGTCGGTGGCCGCCGTGGTCGATCAGTTGCAGCGTGAGTACGCCGCAGCCCGCCAGCACCTGGAGCAAAGCACGTGAAGACCAGCACAGCAGAACGCATCGCCCGCTACCGCGACGCCGGACTGTGGACCGGCGCGGCCCTGCACCGTTACCTGGAGCGCGCCGCGGCAGACAGTCCCGGGCGCCTCGCGGTGGCCGACCCGCCCAACCGGACCCAGCTCGTCGACGGAGACCCCCGGCGTCTCGACTTCGCGGCCCTCGACGCGGCCAGCACCGCGCTGGCCGCGGACCTGCTCGACGCCGGGATCACCGGCGGCGACCGCCTGCTGCTGCAGCTGCCGAACGTCGTCGAGCTCGTCGTCGCCTACTACGCCGCCTCGCGGCTCGGCGCGGTGGTCTCGCCGCTGCCGGTCCAGTACGGCGCGCACGAACTGCGTCACGCCCACTCGGTGCTCGACGCCCGCGCCCTGCTCACGGTCGACGCGTTCCGCGACCAGGCCCTGGGCCGCCAGGCCCGCGACGCGCTGCCGGCGGACTGCGCGGTGCTCTGCTTCGGCAGCGACCTGGGCCTGCGCAGCGACCGGGACGAGGCCACGGTCGAGCGGGTCGCCGGGTCCGGTGCGGCGGCCGGGGCCGACGATCCCGACCGCGTCCTGACGATCTGCTGGACCTCGGGCACCACCGGCACGCCGAAGGGCGTGCCGCGTTCACACCACATGTGGCTGGCCACCGCGCGCTGCGTCGCCCGCGCCGGCGAGTACCGCGACGGCGACCGCCTGCTCAACCCCTTTCCGCTGGTCAACATGGCCTCGGTCGGCGGCTTCCTGTACCCGGCGGCCGTGCACGCCTGCACCCTGGTCCTGCACCATCCGTTC
>CAZOUC010000052.1:4406-10197 GCA_964582825.1 uncultured Enterobacteriaceae bacterium
CCCGCCGCTGTTCCTGCAGCAGATGCAGCAGGAGCGGATCACCTTCACGATCGTGCCGCCGGCGATGCTGAACCAGCTCGCCCAGCAGCCGGAACTGTGGCAGCGCTTCGATTTCGCGGACCTGCGAGCGATCGGCTCCGGCTCGGCACCGCTGGCACCGTGGATGATCGAGACCTTCGACAGGCACTACGGCAAACCGATCGTGAATTTCTACGGCTCCAACGAGGGCATCAGCCTGTTCTCGACGCCGTCGAGCTCACCCGACCCGACCGTGCGCGCGACGATGTTCCCGCATGGCGACGACCCTGCCATCGAGTGCCGGGTCGTCGACACCACGACGGGCGCGACGATCACCGAACCGGGCGTCGTCGGCGAACTGCTGATCGGCGGCCCCACCGTGTTCGACGGCTACGTCGGCCACGACAACGAGGAGGTATTCAGCGCCGACGGCCTGTTCCGCACCGGCGACCTCGTGGAGATCTGTCCGCAGGCACCGGACCACCTGCGGATCGCCGGTCGCTGCAAGGACATCATCAACCGCGGCGGCCAGAAACTGTCGCCGGCGGAGATCGACATCCTGCTGGAGGGCCTGCCCGGCGTGCGCGAGGCGGCGGTCTGCGCCTACCCCGACGCACGCCTCGGCGAGCGGGTCTGCGCCTGCGTCGTCGTCGACGCGGACGAGCGACCGGACCTGGCGGCAATCGTCGCCTTCCTCGCCGGCCAGGGCCTGGCGAAGTACAAACTGCCGGAACGCGTCGAGTACTTCGACGCGCTGCCGCGCAACCCGCTTGGCAAGGTGCAGCGCTTCGCGCTGCAGGAACAGGTCGCGCAACGCCTGGAGTCTCGCGATGAACGCTAGCCCGGTCTACGTTCTCGGCGGCAGCCAGACCGATTTCGCCCGCAACTGGGCCCGCGAGGGACTGGACATTTTCGCGATGTTCCGCGAAGCGCTCGACGACGCGCTGCGCGAGACGAGTATCGAACCGGCGCAGATCGAGGTCGGCCACGTCGGCAACTTCGTCGGCGAGCTGTTCACCGGCCAGGGCCTGCTGAACGGGTTCTTCGCCGAGGTCCACCCGGACATGAGCGGCATGCCGAGCAGCCGCCACGAGGCCGCCTGCGCCTCGGGCTCGATGGCCCTGCTCGCTGCCTTGCGCGACATCGAGGCCGGATACTACGGCGTGGCCTGCGTGCTCGGCATCGAGTACATGCGCAACGTACCCGGCCAGACCGGCGCCGACTACCTCGGCGCCGCCACCTGGAAGGGCCGCGAGGCGACCGACTGCCAGTTCCCCTGGCCGCACCTGTTCGACCGGATCATCGACGAGTACGAAGCCCGTCACGGCCTCGATACCCGCCACCTGAAAGCAATCGCCGAGCTCAATTTCGCCAACGCCCGGCGCAACCCGCGTGCGCAGACCCGCAACTGGCGGTTTCCCGCAGGCTGCTTCAGTGACGACGATGCGCTGAATCCGCCGGTCGAGGGGCGCGTGCGCAAGCTCGACTGCGGGCAGATCACCGACGGCGCCGCCTGCCTGCTGATCGCCGCTGCCGACTTCGCCCGTGACTGGGCGGCCGACCGCGGCCTGAGCCTGGCGGACCTGCCGCGCATCAAGGGCTGGGGCCACCGCTCCGCGCCGACCAGCCTGGCGAGCAAGCTCGCGGCCAGCCGCAACCAGGCGCTGCTGTTTCCGCACGTGGCGCAGACCTTCGCGGACGCGCTGCGCCGCGCCGGCATGGGTTCGGTGCAGGACCTCGACGGCCTCGAGACGCACGACTGCTTCACCATCAGCGAATACCTGGCGATCGATCACGCCGGCCTGACGGCGCCCGGTCGCAGCTGGGAGGCCATCGAGGACGGCCGCATCGCACCGGACGGCGCGTTTCCGATCAACCCGAGCGGCGGCCTGATCGGCCTCGGTCACCCGGTCGGCGCCACCGGCGTGCGCATGGTGCTCGACTGCGCCCGCCAGCTCAGCGGCACCGCCGGCACGTACCAGCTGCCGCGCGCGCGCAACATGGCGACCTTCAATCTCGGTGGCAGCATGACCACCTGCGCGTCGTTCGTCATCGGCCTCGACTGATGCGCGAGGCCTGGATCGTCGACTTCGTCCGCAGCGCACGCGGCAGGGCGAAACCCGACGGCGCGCTGCACGACCTCAGCCCCTTGGAGCTGCTCGAGCAGTTGCTCGCGAGCCTGCGGTCGCGCAACGGCTTCGACCCCGGCGCGATCGACGAGCTCGTGCTCGGCTGCGTCACCCAGGCCGGCGAACAGGCCGGCAACATCGCCAAGGCCGCGCTGCTGCACGCCGGTTGGCCCGACACGGTGCCGGGCCTGACCGTGCACCGTTACTGCGCCTCGGGTCTCGATGCGCTCAATGTCGCGGCGATGAAGGTGCAGACCGGCCAGGCCAGGCTGGCGATCGGCGGCGGCGTCGAGATGATGTCGCGCGTGCCGATGCTGTCGGACCGCGCGGCGATCTTCAGCGATCCGGCGGTCGCGCGGCGCTGCCGGATGCTGCTGATGGGCAACGGCGCGGACCTGATCGCCAGCCTCGGCGGCTACCGGCGCGACGCCCTGGATGCGGTCGCTCTCAACAGCCACCGTCGCGCCGAAGCGGCGCGGCGCGAAGGGCGGTTTCGCGGTCTGGTGTCGATTCACAACCCGATCAAGGGCATCGACGTGGTCGAGGACGAGTGCATCCGTCCGGCGACCACGGCGGAGAGTCTCGCCGCCCTGCCTGCGGCTTTCGCCGAACCCGGCGCCGCCGGCGCCGACGCGATGCAGCTCGCCGTGCACGACCACCTGGGCGCCGTCCGGCACCTGCACACGGCCGGCAATTCGCCGGCGATGGCCGACGCGGCGGCACTGCTGCTGGTCGCCGATGCGGATACCGCCGCCGCGCTCGGACGACCGCGCCGCGCCCGGATTGCCGCGGCGCTCAGCAGCGGCGACGATCCGCTGCAGGTGGTCGCGGGCTGCATTCCGGCGGTCCGGCGCCTGCTCGACCGGCAGGGGCTCGCCGTCGGCGACATCGACCTGTTCGAGATCCACGAGGCATTCGCCGCGACGATCCTACGCTGCCAGGAGGAACTGGACATCGACGACGCGCGCCTCAACGTCAACGGCGGCGTCATCGCCCTGGGGCATCCGCTCGGCGCCACCGGCGCGATCATGGCGGGCACCCTGCTCGAGGAACTGGAACGCCGCGACCTGGAGCTGGGGGTGGTCGCGGTGTCCGGCGCCGGCGGCAGTGGCAGCGCGATGCTGGTTTCCCGGCAGGGCGGCACGGCCGGCGCGCCAGCGGACGCCTGAGTCAGCTGTCGCCGGCGCTGTGCGACGCCTCATCCGTCGCGATCGTCTCCGGCTCGATGATCTCGTAACCCTTGAGGCGCGCGATCGCGATGCGGTCACGCCCGGCCTCCTTGGCCCGGTACAGCGCACCGTCGGCACGTTCGAGCAGCATGGTCGGGCTGGTGCAGGACTCGTCCAGGTTGGCCAGGCCCAGGCTGGCGGTCAGCGTCACCGCTGCGCCGGACTCGGTATCGATCTCGAGAGCACGGATGCGGCAGGCCAGGCGGCAGGACGCGCTGCGCGCCCCGGCGGCATCGGTATCGGGCAGCAGCAGCACGAACTCCTCGCCGCCGAAGCGGGCCGCCAGGTCATTCGGCCGGGTCATGGCCCGGATCGCCCCGGCGGTCGCCTGCAGCGCCAGGTCGCCGACGACGTGCCCGTACCGGTCGTTGACGTTCTTGAAATGGTCGAGGTCGATCAGCAGCAATGCCAGGGTGCCGCCGTGCCGTTGCACACGCGCGTATTCTTCGGTAAGCCGCTCCATCAGTCTGCGCCGGTTGGCCAGGCCCGTCAGCGGGTCCGTCTGCGCCATCTCGGCCAGTTCGCTGTTCATGCGCCGCAGGCGATGGTGGGCCGCGAGGAGTTCCTGCTGGGCCTGACGTTCGCGGGTGACGTCGCGCAGGGTCAGCACCGTACCGGCGGTCTCACCGTAGCGCCCCTCGATGTGCCGCGCCAGGACCTGCACCCGGCGCAGGCCCTGCGTCGCGCTGGTCAGCTCCAGTTCCTCGGGTTCATCGCTGCCGCGTCCGTCCCGGTCGACAAGCTCCCGCACCGGCCCCGGGAGTCGGGCACCGTCGACGAACCCCAGCTGGCCGGCCGCGGGATTGACTTCCAGCACCTGGCCCTCCGGACCGACGATCACGACGCCGTCCTGCAGGTACTGCAGGGCCACGCTGCGGCCGATCGGCGAGAGCTGGAACATGCGCCGCCGGACCAGCGCCCAGGCGAAGGCGAGACAGGTCACGCCGAGACCGAACGGTGTCGGATCCATCGGCGCGATCCACAGTCCGTTGATGTGCGCGAGGTTGAGCCCGAGCACGGCGACCGGTGCCAGCGCGGTCACCGACATTTCCACCCAGTAGCGGGAGGACTGGGCGAAATACCGCAGCAGCACGCCGCATCCGGCCAGGAACACCAGGTAGCCGTAAGCCATCGCCAGCCAGGCCCAGGGACCGTTGCGCAGGCGCGCTATGCCGGCCTCCTGCGGCAGGACCAGTTCACGCCAGAGAATGTTCCCGCCCTCGCCGATGGCGAAGTCCACCGCGAGCAGTACCGTTCCGGCCGGCACCAGCCACAGCGACTGCAGCCAGTAGCTGCCGAGCAGCTGACGCTGTCCGGTCTGCACCAGGGCGTGCAGCAGCCACAGCACCGGCACGCTGACGACGGCCGCGTACTGGATCGGGGCAATGAGGAGAAAGGCCGCCGGCACCGAGGCCAGAGCCCAGGCGACCTGGGCAAAGCACCAGACCGTCACGCCGATACCGATCGCGACCAGGTAGCGCCAGCCGGGCCCCGGCCGATGCCGGCTCACCAGCACGAGCACGGCGAGGGTCACCAGGCCACCGATCAGGCCGGGCAGCAGGTTGTTGTCGATCAAGGGCGGCACGTCCCACGCCGTCCTGCCATCGCGTTCACGCTGCGGGTACGGCGTACCGAAGGGTTGTTCTTGTTGCTGGAACAAAACGGTAACAGAGCGACCGGCTGAATTGAAGGCGCCCGCCCACCGCCGCTCCCCGTGTACACTAGGTATTCCTACTCAGTCATCACGATGCTGGAGCCTTCTACATGCCCTCAGCCCTGATCACCGGCGTCAATCGCGGTCTCGGCCTCGAATTCCTGCGCCAGTACGCCGCGGCCGGCTGGGAACTGGCCGGCACCTGCCGGCAACCCGCGCAGGCCGAAGCCGCGCAGCGCGTCGCCGCCGAACACGACGGCGCGGTCGAGCTGCACGAGCTCGACGTCACCGACCCGGCCGCGATCATCGCGCTCGCCGCGCGCCTTGCCGAGCGCCGGTTCGACCTGCTGCTGCTGAACGCCGGCGTCATGGGCGCCCGCTCCAAAACCCTCGGCGAACTGGACGCCGAGGATTTCCTGCAGGTGCTGTCGGTCAACACGGTGGCGCCGGCGATGCTGGCGCAGGCGTTCCGCGATCACGTCGCAGCGAGCGAACAGCGCCGGATCGTGGTCCTCAGCAGCATCCTCGGCAGCGTCGCCAGCAATGAGCGCGGCGGCCTGTACAGTTACCGGGCCTCGAAGGCGGGCGTGAACGCCGTGGTGAGCTCCCTCGCCCGCGATCTCGCCGATGCCGGCGTCAGCTGCATCGCCATGCACCCGGGCTGGGTCCGCACCGACATGGGTGGCCCCGAGGCACCGCTCTCGGTCGAAGAGAGCGTGGACGGGCTGATTCGCGTGATCACCGCCCTGAACGACGGCGAC
>CAZOUC010000053.1:0-10156 GCA_964582825.1 uncultured Enterobacteriaceae bacterium
CCCAGAACGAACCGAACCAACAGCAGATTCCCCTGTTGCCGTTGCGCGATGTCGTCGTGTTCCCGCACATGGTCGTACCGCTGTTCGTCGGCCGCGAGAAGTCGATCAATGCCCTGCAGGCGGCAATGGCGCATGACAAGCAGGTGTTGCTGGTGGCGCAACGCAATGCCTCCGACGACGACCCCGGCGCCGAGGAGATCTACCAGGTCGGAACGGTGTCCAACATCCTGCAGCTGCTGAAGCTGCCGGACGGCACGGTCAAGGTGCTCGTCGAGGGCGCCTACCGCGCCCGGATCGAGGCGGTGGACCTGGGCGACGACTACGTGCTGGCCGAGGTCGAGGCCATCGCCGGCGAGGATATCGGCGCCACCGAGGGTGAGGCGCTGGTCCGCTCGTGCATGAACCTGTTCGAACAGTACGTCAACAACAACAAGAAAGTGCCGGCTGAAGTCCTCACCTCGCTGGCGGGGATCGACGAGCCGGGTCGCCTCGCCGACACCATCGCGGCCCACCTGGCGCTGGAGCTGCCCCAGAAGCAGAGCATTCTGGAGATCGACGGCGTCGCGTCACGCATCGAGCACCTGATGGCCCTGATGGAATCGGAGCTGGACCTGCTGCAGGTCGAGAAGCGCATCCGCGGCCGGGTCAAGAAGCAGATGGAGCGCAGCCAGCGCGAGTACTACCTGAACGAGCAGATGAAGGCGATCCAGAAAGAGCTCGGCGACATGGAGGATTCGCCCGGCGAACTCGAGAGCCTGGAGACGCGGGTGCGCGAGGCGGGCATGACCGCAGAGGCGGAGGAGAAAGCGCTCGCCGAACTCAACAAGCTGCGCATGATGTCGCCGATGTCCGCCGAAGCGTCCGTGGTCCGCGGCTACATCGACTGGATGGTCTCCGTGCCCTGGAAAAAGCGCAGCAAGGTCCGGCACGATCTCGCGCGCGCGGAGCGCGTGCTCGAGGAAGACCACTACGGGCTCGAGGAGGTCAAGGAGCGCATCCTGGAGTTTCTCGCCGTGCAGAAGCGCGTCAAGCGCGCCAAGGGGCCGGTGTTGTGCCTGGTCGGTCCGCCCGGTGTCGGCAAGACCTCGCTCGGCGAATCGATCGCGCGCGCGACCAATCGCAAGTTCGTGCGCATGGCACTCGGCGGGGTGCGCGACGAGGCAGAGATTCGCGGCCACCGCCGCACCTACATCGGCTCGATGCCCGGCAAGATCCTGCAGAAGCTGTCCAAGGCCGGCGTGCGCAACCCCCTGTTCCTGCTCGACGAGGTCGACAAGATGGGCATGGACCACCGCGGCGATCCGGCATCGGCGCTTCTCGAGGTCCTCGACCCGGAACAGAACCACGCTTTCAACGACCACTACCTCGAGGTCGATTACGATCTGTCTGACGTGATGTTCGTGTGCACCTCGAACTCGATGAACATCCCGGCGCCCCTGCTCGACCGCATGGAAGTGATCCGCATTCCCGGCTACACCGAAGACGAGAAGGTCCGCATCGCCCAACGCTACCTGGTGCCCAAGCAGCTGCGCAACAACGGGCTCACGGAGTCCGAACTGCAAATCGAAGAACAAACCATCCGTCACATGATCCGCTACTACACGCGGGAAGCGGGGGTGCGCAGCCTCGAACGGGAAATCGCCAAGGTCGCGCGCAAAGCGGTCAAGGGGATCGCACAGGGGAAACTGGCGGCTCCCGTCGTACTCGACGGCGAGCGTCTGGAGGAGTTCTCGGGCGTTCGCAAGTACCGCTTTGGCGAGAAGCTCGAAGAGAACCACGTCGGCCAGGTCACCGGCCTGGCCTGGACCCAGGTGGGCGGCGAACTGCTGGCCATCGAGGCCATCGCAGTGCCCGGCAAAGGACGCCAGGTCAAGACAGGCTCGCTCGGCGATGTCATGCAGGAGTCAATCCAGGCTGCGATGACCGTGGTACGCAGTCGCGCCAAAATGCTCGGTATCCGGCCGGACTTCCACGAAAAGTACGACTTCCACATCCACGTGCCGGAAGGCGCCACACCGAAAGACGGCCCGAGCGCCGGCATCGGCATGTGCACCGCCCTGGTGTCGGTGCTGACCGGCATCCCGGTTCACGCCAGCGTGGCGATGACCGGTGAGATCACGCTGCGCGGACAGGTCCTGGCCATCGGCGGGCTCAAGGAAAAGCTGCTCGCGGCGCATCGGGGCGGGATCAAGGTCGTCGTCATTCCGGAAGAGAACGCCCGCGACCTCAAAGAGATTCCGGACAACATCAAGGAAGACCTGGACATTCGCACGGTGAGCACCATCGACGAGGTGCTGGAGGTGGCGCTCGAGCACATGCCGGATCCGGTTCCGGACGAGGAGTGGAAGGCGCTGGTCGAGAAGGCGGCCGCCGAGCAGTCGCGCTACGGTGACGAAGGTCGCGTCAATACGCATTGACGGGATGCGGCGCGGCAATTGTGGGTCGCGTCGCTTGACCCTTTCGTAGCCGACTGGTGTAAACTCCGAGCCTCGCAATTTTTCGGGCCGGAGCCACCTGCTGCGGTCTCTCCCTCAATCTCTACACACAAGGGGAACACAGTGAACAAGACGGAACTTGTCGACAAGATCGCCGATTCGGCAGACCTGTCGAAAGCTGCTGCAGGACGCGCCTTGGAAGCCGCCCTCGACGCCATAACCGCCGCCTTGAAGGAAGGAGACCAGGTCGCCCTCGTCGGCTTCGGCACCTTCATGGTCAAAGAGCGTGCAGCTCGCCAGGGACGCAATCCGCAGACCGGCGAAACGATCACCATCGGAGCGTCCCGTGCTCCGGGCTTCAAGGCCGGCAAGGCACTGAAAGACGCACTGAACTGACGCGCTCCCGCCGCGCCGTTCCGGCGCCGCCGCGGATTCGTCGCACCAGTCCGAACAGAGCGCACGCGGTGCGCTTTTTTCGTTGCGCGGCTCGACGGCAGCGGCCGCCACGGAGGTTCCAACACCATGTCCGTCCAGGGACTACGCGACCGCCTGCAAGGCACAATGGCCAAGGTGATCATGGCGATCATCGTCATACCCTTTGCCGCCTTTGGTATCGATGCGTTCTTCACCGGGGGTGTACCGGAAGTCGCAATCGTCAACGACGAGGAGATCACCGAACCGGAGTTGATGCAGGCAATCGAACTGCAGCGCCGTCGCATCATCAACCAGGCCGACGGTGAGGTCGACTCGAGCCTGCTCGACGAGAGCGTCCTGCGCGGCCCGGTCCTCGACCAGTTGATCGACCGCGCGCTGCTGCGTCAGGTCGCGGAGCGCGGCGGCCTGCGCGTCCCGCGCGAACTGGTCGACAACATCATCCTGCAGGACGAGAACTTCACCGGGCCGGACGGCCAGTTCTCCGCAGCCCTGTTCGAGAACCTGCTGCGCAGCAGCGGACTGACACCGCTCATGTACCGCAACCTGCTCGGTGAAGACCTGCTGCTGCAGCAGGTGACCGGCGGCCTTCTCGACAGCCAGTTCCTCACCCGGGCGGAGCTCGAAGTCGCGGCGCGGGTGATCCAGCAGCAGCGTGACGTGCGCTACCTGCTGCTTCCAGCCCCGGCGGACGACGCCATCGGACAACCCGAAGAAGATGACCTGCAGGCGCTGTACGACGCCGATCCGCAGCGCTGGTTGAGCGAGGAACGCGTCGACGTGCAGTACCTGGAACTGCGCCAGGACCAGATGGTCCAGCCTATCGACGAGGACAGCGTGCGCGCCGAGTACGAGCGGCGTCTGGCCGGCATGCAGCTGCAGACTGAACGTCGCGCGGCGCACATCCTGCTCGAGACCGGCGACGGCGTCGACGACGACGCCGCCCGCCAGCGCCTGCTCGAGCTGAAGACACGGCTCGACGGCGGCGCGGCGTTCGATGAGCTCGCGGCGGAATTCTCCGACGATCGCTGGTCGGCGGAGCAGGGCGGTGATCTCGGTTTCTCCGCCGGCGACGTGTTTCCACCCGAGTTCGAACAGGCGCTCGCGACACTCGAAGTCGGCGAGGTATCCGGGCCGGTCAAGACCGAGTCCGGCTGGCATCTGATCAAACTGGTCGAGCAGAGCGAAGCCGAGCCGCCCGCCTACGAGACGCTGCGCGACGAGATCGCCCTGCAGCTGCAGCTCGAAGCCGTCGAAGGCCTGTTCGTCGAACGGGTCGAAGTCCTCGCCGACCTGACTTTCAACTCCGAAGACCTGCAGGACGCGGCGGACACGCTCAAGCTCGACATCCAGACCGCGGAAGGCGTGACCCGGAACGCCGGCGAGGGCCTGTTCGCGGACCCGCGCCTGCGCCGCACGGCCTTTAGCACCGTGGTGCTCGAAGAGCGCCTCAACAGCGACACGGTCGAGCTCGGCCGTGACCACATCGTGGTGTTGCGGGTGATCGAGCACCACCCGCCCGAGCCCAAGCCCTTTGCCAGCGTGCGCGACCAGCTGGCGGCCGAGTGGCGCGTCGGGGAGCGGCGCCGGCTGCTCGAGCGGCAGGCCGAGGAGCTGCTGGCCCGCCTGGACGACGGCGTGCGCCTGGACGCGCTGGCCGAGGAGGGCGGATACGAGTGGCAGGTCGTGCTCGGCGCGACCCGGGCGGCCCCCGGCCTGCCACCAGCGGTCCAGGAGCGGGCGTTCGCCATGAACCTGCCGCCGGATGTCGATCGCGCACACGACACGGTGCTGCTGGCCGATGGCGGTATGGCCATCGTCGAGCTCGCCGGCATCAAGGACGGCCGGCTTGCCGACATCGGCTCATCGATGCGACAGCAGCTTCGCAACGTGATCCTGCAGACGCGGGCGCAGGGGCTCGCCGAAAGCTTCGGCCGCACCCTGCGCGACCAGGCCGATATCGAGATTCTGTAGAACCGGGCGGCAGGCCGGCGGAACCCCCGTTGATCGGTAAGCAGGCACGGTTCGCCGCAGACCGGGAATGCCGGCAATGGCCGTCGCGGCTGGACCGACCGGAGGGGCTGGTCGATCTGTGGCTGCTCGAAGTCGACCGCGAGCCGCCCGATAGCTGGCTGCAGTTGCTGAGCGAGGACGAGCGGGCGCGTCACGACCGGCTCCACTTCGCGCGCGATCGCCGCCAGTTCCTCGCGGCCCACGCGCTGCTGCGGGAAGTGCTGGCCCTGTACACGGGACAGGCCGCCAGCCGCCTGGAGTTCTTTCGCGGCTCACACGGCAAGCCCTCGCTGGCCGGCGGCCCGGCGTTCAACCTGTCGCACAGCGGGCCCTGGTGCGTTCTCGCTGTCGGTGACGTTCCCGATATCGGGGTCGACGTCGAGGCGCATCGCCCGTCCCGCCGCTTCTCTGGACTGGCTCGTCAGTGCTTCGCCCCATCAGAACGGCGCGCCTTCGAGGCGCTGGCGGAAGCAGAGCAAGCGGACCACTTCTATCGCCTGTGGACGCTCAAGGAGTCGTTCATCAAGGCCGCCGGCAAGGGCCTGTCGATGCCGCTGCGCCAGTTTGCGTTCGACTGCGACCTGCCGCGCGGCCGACTCGACCTGGCATTCGACCCCGCATTGGAAGAACGCCACAGTGACTGGGGGTTTCATTCCCTGGACGCGCTGCCCGGCGCCAGTCTGGCCTGCTGCAGCCGTCTGCCTGTAGAGGCCATGCCACCCGCTGTTCGCGGCCGTCGCTGCTGGCCCGGGGAGCACTGGGCCCCGCTCGACTGGGAGCCCCGACTCGAAGGGCACTACCGGGCCGCGCTCTGCTAGAATGGCGCGCTTTTCGCGGGCCACGGCCCGCTGTCGCCGCAGCCGCAGGAGTAGAGCGTGTACAAGATCCGCACCTTCAACCAGATTTCCGTCAAGGGCCTCGAGCGCTTCGCCCGGGACTGTTACGAAGTCGCCAGCGACATCCGCAGCCCCGACGCGATCATGCTGCGCAGCCACAAGCTGGCCGTGGAGGAGATCGGGGAAACGGTCAAGGCCATCGCGCGAGCCGGCGCCGGCGTGAACAATGTGCCGGTCGCGCAGTGTACGGAGCGCGGCATACCGGTGTTCAATACGCCCGGCGCCAACGCGAATGCAGTCAAGGAACTGGTCGCAGCGGCCCTGCTGCTCGGCTCACGCGGCATCGTCGAGGGCATGCGCTTCGTGGCCACGCTCGACCCCGACATGGAAGCCGGAGAAATGTCGCAGCTTCTCGAGAAGGAGAAGAAGCGCTTTGCCGGGCAGGAGCTGCGCGGCAAGGTACTCGGCGTCGTCGGTCTCGGCGCCATCGGCAGTCGCGTCGCCAAACTCGGACTCGGGCTCGGCATGGAGGTCATCGGCTATGATCCCGCGCTGTCGGTCGAGGCCGCCTGGCGCCTGCCCAGCGAGGTGCAGCGGATGGATAATCTGACGGCGCTGTTCGCTCGCGCCGACTACACGAGCCTGCACCTGCCGGCGATAGAAGACACCCGCCACCTCGTCAACGCCGAGAGCATCACCTACTTCAAACCCGGAGCGCGACTGCTGAACTTCGCGCGGGACGAGATCGTCGACACCGGCGCGGTCGTCGCCGCGCTCGACGCCGGCAAGCTGGGCTGTTACGTCACGGACTTCCCGCGCCCGGAGCTGCTGCGCCGCGACGACGTTCTGCTGATGCCGCACATCGGCGCCAGCACCGCGGAAGCCGAGGAGAACTGTGCCGTCATGGCCGCCGAGCAGCTCAAGGATTTCCTCGCCAACGGCAACATCCGCAACTCGGTGAACTTCCCGACCCTTGAACTGGAACGCACCGAAGGCTGGCGCCTGGCGATCGCCAACCGCAACGTCCCGAGGATGCTGGGACACATCCTGTCGCTGCTGGCAGACCAGAATATCAACGTCATCGACATGCTCAACAAGAGCCGCGACGACATCGCCTACAACCTGATCGACATCGCGCAGGAGCCCAGTGCGGACTTGCTCCAGCACATTCTCGACGTCGATGGCGTGGTCACCGTACGCCGCATCGACTGACGCTGCCGCGGCTTCGCCTCACATGTTGGGGTAGTTCGGCCCGCCGCCACCCTCCGGCACGACCCAGTTGATGTTCTGACTGGGGTCCTTGATGTCGCAGGTCTTGCAGTGGACGCAGTTGGTGAAGTTGATCTGGAACTTCGGCTGCCCGGCGTCGTCTTCCACCACCTCGTATACCGCCGCAGGGCAGTAGCGCTGGGCCGGTTCCGCCCACTTCGGCAGGTTGACCTGGATCGGCACCTCGGGATCCTTGAGCTGCAGGTGGCAGGGCTGGTCTTCCTCGTGGTTGGCGTTCGACAGGTAAACCGAGGACAGCTTGTCGAAGCTCAGCACGTTGTCGGGCTTCGGGTACTCGATCGGCCGGCACTCGCTGGCCGGCTTGAGCTGCGCGTGGTCGGGATGGTTGTCGCGCAGGGTCCAGGGCAGCTTGCCGTTGAAGATATTCAGATCGACGAACACGTAGGCCGAGCCCAGCACGTTGCCGAAACGGTGCTGGGCAGGACCGAAATTGCGTTGCTGCCAGAGTTCTCTGCCGGCCCAGCTCTCCTTGAAGGCCTGGTCGAATTCGCCGAGCTCGGCTCCACTCCGGCCGTTTTTCAGCGCCTCGAAAACACACTCGGCAGCGACCGTACCGGACTTCAGTGCCGTATGGATGCCCTTGATCTTGGAGAAGTTCAGCGTGCCGGCATTGCAGCCGAGCAGCAGGCCACCGGGAAAGCTCATTTTCGGCAAGGCCTGCGGCCCGCCCTTGGTGATGGCCCGCGCACCGTAGCTCAGTCGCTTGCCACCCTCGAGGTGGCGGCGGATCACCGGGTGGTGCTTGTATCTTTGGAACTCGTCGAACGGGCTCAGGTAGGGGTTGTCGTAACACAGGTCGGTGATGACCCCGAGTACCACCTGGCGGTCCTCCATGTGGTACAGGAAGCCGCCACCGAAGGCGCCGTTCTCGGCAAGCGGCCAGCCCGCCGTGTGCACGACGAGACCTGGCCGGTGCTGCTCTTCGGGAACCTCCCAGAGCTCTTTGATGCCGATGCCGTAGTGCTGCGCGTCGGCCTGCGCGTCGAGCCCGAAGCGCTGCAGCAACTGCTTGCCGAGGTGGCCACGGCAACCCTCGGCGAACAGGGTGTACCTGGCACGCAGTTCCATGCCCGGGGTGTAACTGTCCTTGGGTTCCCCGTCGGCGCCGACGCCCATGTCGCCGGTGATGACGCCGCCGACGGAGCCGTCCTCGTTGTACAGCAGCTGTGCCGCGGCGAATCCCGGAAACACGTCGGCGCCGAGCGCCTCGGCCTGCTCGCCGAGCCAGCGGCACAGATTGCCCAGCGAGACAATGTAGTTGCCGTGATTGTGAAAGGTCTTTGGCGCCAGCAGATTGGGCACGCGGATCGACTTCTCGGCATCGCGCAGCACATAGATCTCGTCTTCGCTGCAGGGCGTCCTGAGCGGCGCACCACGCTCTTTCCAGTCTGGAAACAGCTCGCTTAGTGAACTCGGTTCGATAACGGCTCCGGAGAGGATGTGGGCACCGACCTCGGAGCCCTTTTCGACCACGCAGACGCTGATGTCCTGGTCGGCTTCGGCCGCCAGCTGTCGCAGGCGGCAGGCGGCGCCGAGCCCGGCCGGACCGGCGCCCACGATCAGCACGTCAAACTCCATCGACTCTCGTTCCACGACGATCTCCTTTTGAGCCCTGGCGCCCCGTCCGAACCGCTCCGGGTCGACTGGGACACAAGAAAATACAATGACTTACACAGGAAAATGCTGGATGCACGATACACCAGCACCGTATTCAGTGCAAAGCTGAGCCAGGTCAAAGAGCCCTGAGAAAAGGCAGCCGTGACCGGCGTGGCCGGCGGCATCGCCTTGACTCGCCGCGAAGCCGCACCGGAGAATGGGGTGTTATGCGATTCGGCGCCGGCTGCGGTCGGCGCCACCGCGTCCTGCCAACCCCCGACGAGGAAACGACAACCGATGAAAGTTCTGGTAGCAGTCAAGCGGGTCGTTGATTACAACGTCAAAGTGCGCCCAAAAGCCGACGGTAGCGGAGTCGAACTCGCTAACGTCAAGATGTCGATCAACCCGTTCTGTGAAATCGCCGTGGAAGAGGCCGTGCGCCTGAAGGAGAAGGGAACGGCGAGCGAGATCGTCGCCGTCTCCCTGGGCGAAAAGGCCTGCCAGGAGCAGCTGCGCACCGCCATGGCGCTGGGCGCCGACCGCGGCATCCTGGTCGAAACCGCCGAGGAACTGCAGCCGCTGGCGGTGGCCAAGCTGCTCAAGGCGGTGATCGACCGCGAGTCGCCCGATCTGGTCCTGGTCGGCAAGCAGAGCATCGACGGCGACAACAACCAGACCTGCCAGATGCTGTCGGCCCTGGCCGGCCTCCCGCAGGGCGCGTTCACCTCGAAGCTCGACATCGACGGCGGCAAGGCGACCCTCACGCGCGAGGTCGATGGCGGCCTGCAGACGATCGAGGTGAACCTGCCCGCCGTCATCTCGGCCGACCTGCGACTCAACGAACCGCGCTACGCCTCGTTGCCGAACATCATGAAGGCCAAGAAGAAGCCGCTGGATACGCTGACGCCGGAGGAACTCGGCGTCGACGTCACCCCGCGCCTGAAAACCCTGAAGGTCGCGCCCCCGCCGGAGCGCCAGGGCGGCATCAAGGTGGAGTCGGTCGATGAACTGGTGGACAAACTGCGTAACGAAGCGAAGGTGATCTGATGAGCATTCTGGTACTGGCCGAACACGACAACGCGGGCCTGAAGGGCCCGACGCTGAACACGATCGCCGCCGCCACGCAACTGGGCGACGATATCCACGTGCTGGTGGCGGGCAAGGGCTGCGGCGGCGCCGCCGAAGCCGCCAGCAAGGCCGCGGGCGTGACCAAGGTCCTGCTCGCCGACGCCGACGCCTACGAACACCTGCTGGCGGAGAACGTCGCCGCGCTCATCGCCGGGCTCGGTGACGGCTACGACTACCTGCTGGCGCCGGCCACCGCCAACGGCAAGAACATCATGCCGCGCGTTGCCGCGCTGCTGGACGTCGCGGCGCTGTCGGACATCACCGCCATCGACGGGCCGGACACCTTCCAGCGGCCGATTTACGCCGGCAACGTCATCGCCACGGTGCAGTCTTCCGACGCGCGCCGGGTCCTGACCGTGCGGGCCACGGCCTTTGACGCCGTCGCCGCCTTCCATGCCCTCGAGTTCGCCGAGCTGCGCATCGTCG
>CAZOUC010000054.1:0-10138 GCA_964582825.1 uncultured Enterobacteriaceae bacterium
ACTTCCTGTGCGACGGCCCGGAACTCCTGGGGCCCGCGCTGCGCCGTTGTATCGAGTTCCTGCGCCAGAGCCCGGCCGGGGCCGCCCTGTTCGTCGTGCCGCACCTGTCGCCGGGCAGCAACCTGAGTGCCGCGCTGGAGGCCATCCCTGCGGAGGGGCGCCGGCTCGAGCCGGGCGGTGCGTACTGCGTCATCCACGTCGACCGGCCCTACGAGGAACTGCACCGGCAGTTCGGCAAAAACCACCGACAGAACCTGCGCAAAGCACACAAGCGCCTTGCCGAACTCGAGCAGGTGGAATACCGGATCACCGACGATCACCAGGCGATGGAGGCGGCCTATCGGCAATTCCTGGCGGTCGAGGCGAAGGGTTGGAAGGGCGACCGCGGCACGGCTTTGGAACGCGACCCGGAAAAGCTCGCGTTCCACCGCGACCTGGTGATGGCCGGCGGCAAACAGCACGAACCCGAGATTCACGCGCTTTGGGTCGACGGGCAATGCATCGCCGCGCAAATCTGGGTCAGGTTCAGATCGGAGGCGGTGGCCGTCAAGATTGCCTACGACGAGAGCCATTCGCGCCTCTCGCCGGGCCAGTTGCTGTTCGAGTCGGTGCTCGAACGGTGCTGCGCGGACCCGGAAATCAAGCGCGTCAACGTCATCACCGAGGCGCCGTGGCATCATAAATGGGCACCGGAGACGATCGAATCCCAGACGGCTTACGTACCCGTGAGCTGGTGGGGCCGCGTGGGACTGCAGCTCCTTCGTTTGCCGAAAATGGCCGACCTCCGCCCGGGGGCCGCCGCTTGACCCGCTTGTCGCTCGATCTGATCACCTCGCAGGCCGGCTTCGAGGCCCTGGCCCGGGAATGGCCCGGGGGCGGCCTGGACGTCGCCGGCCAGCCGCTGCCGTTGACCTGGGAGTGGTTCTACGCGTGGTGGCTCTCGTTCGCCGACCGGTTCCGCGAGGCCGAACTGCATGTCGTCGCGATCCGCGACGCCGGCGGCATTCTGGCGGTCGCCCCACTGTTTCACTGCATCGACCGGGAAGACGGCATCCCGCTGCGGGTGCTGCGCAGCCTTTCCAATGGCAGCAGCCCCTACTGGGACCTGGTGCTGGCGCCCGGGCTGGCAGAGCCCGTGGTCAACGACCTGTGCCGGATGCTGACGGACGCGCTCGACGTGGACCTGACCTTTCTGCGCCGCGTGCAGTCGCACAGCCCCCTGCGTCGCTGGCTGCTCGACGAAGCCGATTCGAGGCTGCAGTGCTTCGACGAGGACTGCACCCGCTCGCCGATCGTGTCGACCGTGGGACCGTGGGAAACCTTGAACGGCCAGCTCAAGCGCAAGTTCCGCAGCAACCTGCGCCGCAAGCTGCGGAACTTCGAGCAGACGCCGGGCACCGGCATCGAACGGCGCCGGCTAGCCGCCAGTACCGACCCCCTGGTGCAGGAACTCGTCTGCATCTCGGCCAACAGCTGGAAGGCGCGGCACGGCGGCGACCTCGGCACCAACGAATCGCGTCGGCGGTTCGTGGTCTCGTTGATCGACCAATTCGGGCCTCGCGGCCGCGTCAGCGCCTGGATCGCGCGCCGGGACGGTCGCGCGATCGCCTACGAGCTGCACTTCGAGCTGGGCGGCACGACGTTCCCGCTGCTGGCCGATTTCGACGAGCGGGAAAAGGCACTGTCGCCAGGCTCCGTCGTCGAGTACCGCGCCATCCAGCACGCCTTCGAAGACCCGGACATCGGCTTGTACGACAGCTGCGCCGACAACTACTGGTACCTGCGCAACTGGTCGGATACCCTGCGGACCAGCTTTGACATGCAGCTTTACTCAAAGCGACTCCGCGGTCGCCTGCTGTACGCCCTGCACAGCCAGGTCAAGCCCATCGTGCGCCGCGCGTTCCCGCGTCGCGCCGCGCCCACGCAACGACCCCGCAAGTTGAGCTGAAGCGGTATGTCGACGACTACGGACCGCCCGGCCTCGCTGCGCGTGCTGATCATCGTCAGCCCCGATGCGTCCGACCAGTTCTTCGCGAACCGGCTGGCGCAGCGGCTGAACGTGGTGGGCGTCGTCGTGGAGTCCCAGCAGTCGCCACGCGACCGCACGCCTCGCTGGAAGAAGGCGCTGCGGCTCCTCGTCCGGCCCCGGGAGCTGTACGAGCGAGCAACCGACTTGATTGCCCGGCAGTGGCGGCGCCGATTCGCCCGTCACGCCAGGCCCGAATACGCGCCCGACTTCGGCGAACTCGGCGAGCGGCTGCACGTACCGGAAAAACTGCCCGTATTGCGCACCTCGGGACGCAACCGGATCAACGAGCCCGAGTACGTGGACTGGATTCGGGAGCGCCGACCGGACGTGATCGCGGTCTGCGGCGCCTCCATTCTGCGGGAGGGGATACTGTCCGTCCCCCCTCGCGGCGTCCTGAACCTGCACGGGGGCCTGTCGCAGCGCTACCGCGGCCTGTTTACCACCGACTGGGCGATATACAATCGGGAACCCGAGTGGGTCGGCTGCACCGTGCACTACGTGGCGCCCGGTATCGACGACGGCGACATCGTCTACCAGGGCCGGCCCGAACTGACGAGCGACGATCACCCCAACAGCGCCTATGCCAAGGTCGTGCGGCTTGGGGTCGACATGATGGAGCGGGCCATTCGGGACATCGAGGCCGGAACGGGCCGGCGCACCAGGCTGACCGAGTCGGGCGCGCTGTACCTGCACCGCGACTTCACACCACAGGCCAAGGCGGCGACGTGGCGCCGGTGCCGGGCGGCAATGGCAGACTACCTGGCGCACCGGCTGGATCGGGACGCCGCCGTACGGCGCGCCATGATCAACGAGTTTGAACGCAGCGGAGAGCAGGCCGAGTCGTGAACGTTTTCGAGGCTGTACCCAGCGACCCGATCGAGTACGTCCGGATGCCGGAGGCGGACGAGTTCGCCGAGCGCTTCGTGGCCACGCGCACCCCGGTGGTCGTCGACGACGTCGCCAGCCGCATGCCCTGCGTACGGCCCTGGAACTACGACTACTTCGCGCAGCGCATCCCGACCATCAAGGTGCAGCGCCCCGAGAACGACGGCACCTATCACTATCTCCGCTTCGAGCGCATGTCCTTTGACGACTTCGCGGCGAACCTGCATGGTGAGCGCAACGCTTACGCCATCGAGCCACTGGTGGGCAAAGGCGCTCCGCCAGAGAACGCGGAACGCTTCGACCACGGTCTGCCCGGCTTTGTGGCACCGGAGAGGTTCCGGGTCTCCAATCTGTATCTCGGCCCGGGTGGCAACAAGTCGCTGCTGCACTACGATGAGACGCACAGCTTCCTGTACATGGTCGAGGGACGGAAACGCTTCATGCTGTTCCGGCCGGACCAGACCCGCTACCTGTACCCGTATGGCGTGTTCGACATCCGCTCGATTCTGCAGGGGCGGGTCATCGACAGCCGGGTCAACGCCGACGCCCTGGACGATGCGCGCTTTCCCCGCGTGCGACAGGCGCGCGGCATCCGTGGCGAGATGGGACCCGGGCAGGCGCTGTACATCCCGGCCGGTACATGGCACTTCATCGAGGCGGAGCGCCTCAATATCTCGGTCAATTACTTCTGGCTCGACAGCCCGGTGGCCCACTGGCTGCGTCGGCCGCTGCTCGATTTCTGGTTCAAACGGCGCATCATCGACGGCATCGACATCGCCCGCGCCGTCAAGAGGCGGCTGACGCCGAAACCGGCCCACAGCGCGACCTAGACTCCAGCAACTCGCGACCGCCTCGCTGCCGCAAGGCGGCGCGCCGCCATCTCGCCGGTTGCGACTCCAATCCTTGCGGAACGTCAACGCGCGCGCAGGCGCGCTGGGGAATGCTGTTGCCAGGGATCAGGAAACAGCGTGAGGACCGATTTCCGATGTTCGGCTACGGGTACGGTCGGCTGCGGCAGGGCGTTTCCAACTCGATCGATTCCTACCGGCTCACCCCACGCGCCGCGATCCTGTACGTGACGTACCGCTGCACCAGCCGCTGCGTCGCCTGCAACCTGTGGCAGGAACCGGTCGACGTCAGCCAGGAGCTCGACTGGGCGGCCTGGCGCACCGTCCTCGACCGCCTGATCGCCGGCGGGGTCAGCAACATCGAGTTCTATGGCGGAGACGCCCTGCTGCGCAAGAATCTGCTGCTGGACATGATCCGCCACTGCGCCGAACGCGGCGTGGGCACCTGGTTTCCGACCAACTCCAGCAGCCTGACCAAGCGAACCATCGACGACCTGGTGGAGGCCGGGCTCGGCACCGTGTATCTGTCGTTCGACGAAGTCCCGTCGATCCACGAAAACGTCCGCGGTGTCAGCCGGCACTTCGACCGCGTGACGACGGCGATCCGGCGGTTTCAGGCGGCACGCGGCGCGCGGCAGCAGCCGCGAATCAGCTGCATCACGACCGTCTCCAGCCTCAACTACCAACACCTCGACACCCTGCTCGAGGCCTCCCACGACCTGGGCGCGGACGAGCACATCCTCCGCGGCGTGTCTGAATTCACGCCGGCGTCGATCGACGGCTCGGCGGTCGGCGGAATCCACCCGGATCCACACTTTCTGCCGACGGACAACCGCTCCCACGCGTTCTCGCACGAGCAGGCAACGGAGCTCCTGGAGACGGTCCGCCGCATCTGGCGCTCGCGAGAGCGCTATGCCCCGATGGCCATCGACGTGACCAACCTGCGTGGATTGACCGCCGAAGACCTGGTACACCTCCACTACCCCCGCCAATTGTGCGTGTTTGCGACGACGCAGGTGGTGGTGACGCCCTACGGCGACGTACTTCCGTGCCTCTATTTCAAGAAGTACCGGCTCGGCAACCTGCTGGACCGCGAGCTCGGCGAGCTGTGGGGCAACGATCTGCACCGTACCTTCTGCAACGCCCAGCGCCAGGACTCGATCCGCCTGTGTGACGAGTGCAGCAACAAGTGCTACCACCAGGCGTTCGCGGCTACGGTCCGGGATCTGGCGCACCTCGCCAGGGAGCGATTCCTCTAGCAACCCGCTCCGCACCCGAGGAAATCCCCCTGTAGGCAAGGACTTGTCCTTGCAACGCCGCCGCAGGCGGCGCCCGCTGAGGCAAGCTGGCGACCGCTTTCACGATGCTGTGGTCGCGTAGTAGATTAGGGCGACATACTGCGGCACATGAACCCGCCGCATCGATCCGGAGGCAACACCGATGGCTGCTAGCCGCGTAATCGCCCTGAACCTGGTGGCGTTCGATATGGCCTTCGCCGAGCGCTTGATGAGCGAAGGCGGATTGCGCGAGCTGGCGGATTTACGGGCACGCAGCGTGGACGTGCCGCTTCAGCATGGCGCCGGCTTCAACGGACGCGACACGGGACGCTCGAATGAACACGTCTCGACCGGCTTGCGACCGGAAACCACCGGGATCTGGTCGAACTTCGAGTTCCGCGCAGATGACTACTCGGTAGTGAAGAGGCTGTGCGACAAGGCCCCGTTTCTCTCCAGGCTCTCTGCATCCAGCGTGGTGTTCGACCTCGATTACTTCGATTTTTCCCAGGCGCCCGATGTCAGGGGCCTCACCGGCTGGGGCGGGCACGAAGAAAGTGCACTGCCAGGCGCCCACCCCGAGAATCTGCGGCAGGAAGTCCAGGCCAGGTTCGGTCCGCCCTGTCTCAGCCACCAGGAGCTGAACGAGACCGCGTACGGCGACGCGGACCGGTGCCGAGTGTTTGCCGAACGGCTCGTCATGGCGGTGGAGCAACGCTTCGCGATTCTGGAATGGATGCTTGAGGAGCGATTTCCCGACTGGGACCTGGCCCTCGCCTCTGTGCAGGAGAGCCATGACGCCATCGAGCACCTTCAGCACGGCATTGAACCCGAGCACCCGCACCGGAATCTGGTCTGCGCCGCGGCAGCGCGCGATGGGATGCAGCGCATATACGCAGCGATCTCGGCAGGTATCGGGCGCCTGGTCGAGGCGTTTCCGGACGCGCGCTTTGCTGTGTTCTCCATGCACGGCATGGGGCCCAACAAGAACGATGTGCCGTCCATGGTTCTGTTGCCCGAACTCATGTACCGCGCGGCATTCAAGGAGCCGCTGCTCTACACGCGCCCTGACTGGGAATCGCAGACATATCCCCGGCTGGAGCAGCATGAATCCTGGACCCCGACGATATTGCGTCAGCTGCGACCGTCATCGAAGCAGCGCTTGTCCCGTCTGCCACGACGGATTACGGGCAAGTTGCGCCGTCTCGCCGGCGCCGCGCCGGAGCCGATATCCGGTCCGACGCGAACCGAGACTGAGCGGGCGATCTACTGGGTCCCGGCGGCGCACTATCGACCCTACTGGCCAAGAATGGAGGCGTTCGCCCTGCCGAGCCTGAACAACGGGCAGGTCCGGATCAACCTGGAGGGCCGCGAAGCCCGGGGGCGCATCCCACAATCGGAGTACGCGGCAACCCTGGACCGTCTGGAGCACTTCCTTCTGCAATCCCGCGACACCGCAACCGGAAAACCGGCCATCGAGCGGATCGAGCGCGTCTCGCCCGAAGACCCCATGGCAGTGAACGGGTCCATGGCCGACCTCAACATTTACTGGGCGCCTTACCTTTACGGCATCGACCATCCGGACGTGGGGCGGATCGGGCCGGTCCCGGTGCGCCGCATGGGTGGGCATACCGGTGGGCCCGGCGTTCTGCTGGTAAGCGGTAACGGCATTGAACCCGCCCGGTTCGACACGCGCGATTCCTATGACGTGGTTCCGACCGTGATCGATCTGTACGGCGCTCAACGGCCCGACCGTCTGGACGGTGAGAGCGTGTTGAGCAATCGGGTTGCGGTCAAAGAGACCGTTGGCGCGTGAGCATGCTGCAGACGGCGGGCCGCGCCAATCAATCCGACTGGCTGCGTCGAGCAATCTGGCGGTGCTGGTAGATCTCGCCTTTCGCGAGTTTCGGTTCATGTTGGAGTCGGCGATCGCACCGCGACGACGCTCTCGGTCATTGAGAAGGCGATACAGTTTCTTGTCGATGACAGGAAACTGCGCTACAGCCCCGGCTCTGTCCGTTTGGCGGATTCGACATCGTAATTGATCGGAGGACTCCCCGCGAGGAGGCCCACCTGGCCAGCGGCGTGCTTCCTGGGCAGTGGGCCAGTAAACAGACTAACCGACTCGTTGCCTGGGCAGCAGCCCCCAGGGCGGCTCAGTGGGCTCACCGGGGCGGCGCCATCTTCAGTAGCAGAATGTCGACGCTTGTCGAGATCTGCTGCAGCACGATATCGGTCTCTCTGTCGGATGCCGTCACCGGGTCTTCGATGTCCAGGGTGGCGGGGTTTCCGAACGGGGCGAGCAGTACGGTCTTGCCGTTCGCGTAGTGGTGGCTGGTCGCGATGGCTTCGAAGTTCAAAGCATCCATGACCACGACCAGGTCGGCGCGCTCGAGAAGCTCGCGATTCGAGCGCTTGGATCGGTGGGTCGTCAGGTCGATTCCCCGTGCCGTGGCCGCTCGCTGGATGTGTGGCGGTGACACGCTGCCCTGCCCGGCGGAATGCCCGGAGGACGAGAATTCGACGGTATTGCATCTCGAGCGCGCGTAGTACTCGGCGAACGGGCTCCGGCAGATGTTGCCGTAGCACACAAAGTGAACGTGCTTGAGCGTGGCTCCGCTCTCATTGAGCGTAGCCGCTGCGGCTGCGTGCCTCTGACGGATTCTCCGTCTGTGCCATCGTCGCTCAACAAGCCGGTAGAGGTTCCCAGCCACTTTTCCGGCTGCGGCGCCGAGCTGATGCAGCCCCACGGCCGGGTCCTTGAGAGAGAAGTGGTCCCAGCGCTCACGGCCCGTCAGTACGCGTAGGTAGCCGCTGAACGTACTGGTCAGCGGCTCTGTCAACAGGAGGCTGCTGCCTTTGTCCGCACGGATGTTCTCCTTGATCCAATCGATATCCCGGACCAGATCGCGCATATGCAGGCCAACCCTGTATTCGGCTTGGGTTTCGACGGTCGCGCCGGTTGCCAGTTGCAACAAGCCTGCCGGGAAATCGACGCCCGCGGCCACCGGCAGGGCCATGGAGCCCCAGATGCGTGGATTGATCTCGAGGAGTGTATGTCTGCCGTCTTCCGCAACGCGAAACTCCACCATCACGACGCCGTGCCAGTCCAGTGCCCGCAGTATCGCCTTGGCGTCCTCGAGCATTTGCCTCGGGGGTGCGATGGATTGTCGATAGGTGCTGCCGCCACCGGTAAGCGGCAGCTCGTGGAGCCGCTTATGGGCGAATGCCAGCAGCACGTCGCCGTGTGCGCACAGGCACTCGATGCCGAAGCCACGCCCTGCTACGTATTCCTGCTCCAGAATATCCGTAACGGGAAGCCAGCGTTTGAGATATGCCGTCCACTGTGACTCGGCCACGGTTATTTCGGGGCGCAGATACGTTAGCGCTCCCTGAACATCGACCTGGCTCATAATCGGCTTCAAGACCACCGGGCCGGCCCGCAAACTGGAGGTCGGTGGATCGTCCGCCCGGATCGTTCTGGATTCAGGCACGGCGATGCCGAGTTCTCGCGCCAGCTCGGTGGTTCGGTCCTTGCGCAGCGCGATGTCGACCTGTTCCCGACTCGGCAGCACGGCGAGCGCCCGGAGGGGGTCTTCATCGCTGCATCCCTGCAAAAGCCGCAATGCCGCTTCCGTCCCGGGGACGATCAGCGCGTAATCGTTCTCAGCCACCAGGCCTCGGAGCCACGGCAGGGCGTCCGGGCTGTTGAACGGCGGGAACTCGACGATGGCTTTCGAAACGTACTTCGACCTGAACGCCAACGCGTGCCGTGCTGCAACGGCGTGGATCTCTTCCCCCTGACGGCCGAGCGATTGAACAACGCTGACGGCCGCGGAGGATGATGCATCAAGGACGAGAACGGTCACGTCGGGCAATCCGGTCTACTGCTGTCAATGCGGCCAATAGTATGCAGTACACCGCCCACTTCAGCGTTGGTGATATGGCCAGCGCCTGACGGGCGTGCTCGAGGGCCAGCTGGTGATCTCGAGCCTGCCGATGCTGCCGGGCTGCCGTTCTGTGTACGTTGCTGTGCAGTTGAGCCGCGTACCTGCGGACGGATCGCGTCCGGCAGGACATCGACGCGCGCGAGCATACCAGGGCACGAAGAAGACTTTTGGTCGTGCCGGCCAAGTCCGACGCACCCGCCATCGACTCGTCCTGGCGGAGGGTCTGTATCGATGTGTCGGCATCGCGATACGCAAAGCGCTGCGCGGCGTCGATCAGCCGCAGATAGAACTCCAGGTCTTCCTCGTAGGGCGTGTATTCCCAGAATCCGCCGATGGACTCGACCAGGCTGCGTCGCGCCAGCGTGATGTTGACGTGCGCGAAGCCGATTCCACCCGCCCCGCACAAATCATCTCGGCTCACAGGGATAACGCCATCATCGGGACCGGTGACGTCGCGCTTAGCCGCCAAACGCCGCAACGCCGGCAACCAGGTCGAAACCACCGTGTTGCCGCCGCGGACTGCCGTCTGGTTCGTGAAGTAGACGTCGAACTCCTCCCTGGCGAGGCACTCTTTCGCGATTTCCAGATGCCGTTCGTCGCACCAGCGGTCGTCGTCGTCCAGAAAGCCGATGTACCGACCTCGCGCCGCGCGGATCCCGGTGTTTCGCGCGGCATGTGGCCCGCGGGTGGCGCCGCTTTGATCGCGCTCTATCAGCCGAAAGCGGTCACCGAATGACGCGACCGTTTCTCGGCAGCCGCGCCGATTGTCCGCCGTCGAGCCGTCATCGACGACGATGACCTCGTAATCGTCACAGCTTTGCGCCCCGATGGAGCCCAGACTGTTGCGAAGGGCGTCTGGGCGATTGTGAGTCGGAACGATAATGGAAAAAAATGGGCTCAATTCCCGAGCGCCCGCGTCCATCGAAACAACGGTCAGTGTAGTCCACACGGGCCATGGCGCACGGGCGGGACAACACCACATCGACCTGCCCCGCCAGCGCGGGATGACCGTATCGCGTGGATGACGGCCCGGTGACCAAAATATTTACTGTAGGCAAGGACTTGTCCTTGCACCGGCGCGCCAGCGCCGCCCGACCTTCGAATCTAGGGAAACTCTGATTAATCCCCAACATAGACGATAATTGTATTCGA
>CAZOUC010000055.1:0-1601 GCA_964582825.1 uncultured Enterobacteriaceae bacterium
ATCGAGCACCAGGGACAGGGCCTCCTGTGGTTCGCCGAAGCGCTGCAGCAGGTCCCCGGGCACCCGTTCGAGGCCCTCGCGGACATCGACGTACAGGTAGGTCTCTCGCAGCCGGGGCGAGCTGTACACGCGACACAGCTGTTTCATGACGCTCGCTCCCGGCGCAAGGCATCGAGCAGTTCCTCACCGAGCAGCCGACCGCGCCAGCCCTGCAGCAGGACCGAGCTTTCGGCTTGCCCGGGGTCGCCCTGTACCAGCGCTTCGACGTCGCGGCGGCGCGCCAGCAATTCGACGGCAACACCGGCCTGCTCGGCCCGTGCGCGGATCAGCGCGCGCAGTCGCTTGACCTGCTGTCCCTGGGCGCGCGTCAACGGGGGCGGCAGCGGCGCAGGCAAGGCCTCGTCCGCAAGCTGCAGGACCGCATCGCTCATCGCCAGCCACTGCGGCGTGTTGCGACGGGCGGTCTTCGCCGGCAGCTCCGGTACCGACTCGATCGCCGCTGCCGAGCGCGGCAGGCGCGCGGCCAGTTCGAGCATGGGGGCATTGCCGAGTACCCAGCTGCGCGGCAGATCCCGCCGCCGCGCCTCGTCTTCACGCCAGCGGAACAGTTCGGCGAGCAGCGCCAGCTGGCGCGGCTCCAGGCGCCAGGCGCCGCTGATCTGCCGGTACTGCTCCTCGGCGAAGCCGTCGCGCAGGCGCTCACCGAGCATGCGGCACTCCTCCTCCACCCAAGACAACTTATCTTGTTCGACCAGCCGTGCGTGCAGCACGTCGTAGATAGCTCCAAGATAAGTCACGTCCTCGGCGGCGTAGTGCAGCTGCATGTCGCTGAGCGGACGGCGGCGCCAGTCGGAACGGGTCTGGGACTTGTCGAGTTCCACGCCCAGACAATCCGCCACCAGGCGCTGATAGCCGACGGAAAGTCCCCAGCCGAGAAACGCGGCGGCCACCTGGGTGTCGAACAGCGGCTGCGGCAGGACGCCCAGGCTGTGCTTGAACAGCTCGAGATCCTCGCTGCACGAGTGCATGACCTTGTCGACCGCGGGATCGGACAGCAGCTCCGCCAGGCCGTCGAGCGACAGGCCGGCCATCGGGTCGACCAGGTAGCAGTCCCCGTCGACACCGAGCTGGAACAGGCCAGGCAGCGGAAAGAAGGTCCGTTCCCGAACGAACTCGGTGTCGACCGACAGCGGGCCGCCCGCGCGACGGCAGCGTTCGAGGCAGTGGGCCAGCGACGCCTGGTCGGCGATCCAGTGGCGGCGCCACGGTTCGGTGATCGCCGCCTTGGCACAGGACGGGGTCGGTTCAGCCATTCAGAACGCCTTGCGGCCGGTGAACGCGTGCTGGAGAGTGCCGCCGTCGACATACTCCAGCTCACCGCCGAGCGGCACGCCGTGCGCGATCCGCGATACGCGGATTCCCAGTCCCTTGACCTGCTCGCCGATGTAGTACGCCGTGGCCTCGCCTTCCACCGTCGGGTTGGTGGCGACGATCACCTCGTCTACGGCTTCGTGGCGCAGGCGTTCGAGCAGCAGGTCGACGCCGATTTCCGCCGGTCCGATCCCGTCGATCGGCGACAGGTGGCCGAGCAGCACGAAATA
>CAZOUC010000055.1:1611-10132 GCA_964582825.1 uncultured Enterobacteriaceae bacterium
CCCCGCCTGCTCCACGGCCAGCACGTCGGCGGGCGTTTCGAGCACACAGATCTTGTCCTGCTCACGACGCGGATTGGCGCAGATCGAACACAGCTCGCTCTCGGTGAAGTTGCGGCACCGCCGACAGCGACCGACGTCGCGCATGGCGGCGGCGAGTGCGCCGGCGAGCTGCTCGCCGCCGGCACGGTTGCGCTCGAGGAGCTGCAGGGTCATACGCTGCGCGGATTTCGGCCCGACACCGGGCAGGCACTGCAGGGCTTCGATTAGGCGTTCGATCTTGGGGCTGAAGGGCATCGGCGGTCCTGGCCGGCGACGGCTCTGTGGCCGCCGCAAGGGGCGATCAGAATGGCATCTTGAAGCCGGGCGGCAGACCCGCGCCGAGGCTGCCGAGCTTGTCGCGGTTCAGCGCCTCGACCCGGCGAACCGCATCGTTGACGGCCGCGGCAAGCAGGTCCTCGAGCATCGAGACCTCTTCCTGCCGCAGCGCCGGGTCGATCTGCACCCGACGCACGTCGTGCCGCCCGGTCATCGTCACGCGGACCATACCGGCGCCGGACTCGCCGACGACCTCCGCCTCGGCCAGTTCCTGCTGGGCCCGCTGCAGCTTCTCCTGCATCTGCTGGGCCTGTGCGAGCAGCCCTTCAAGTCCCTTCACGTTGCGCGTCCTCGTCGGCGCGGAGCGGTTCTATGGAATCGGTGTGCAGGGTGCCGGAAAAGCGGTCCAGCAGCAAGCGCACCTTGGGGTCCGCCTCGATCGCCTCGCGCGCACGCTGCCGTGCCTCCTCGGCCAGTCGCTGTCGGCGGCCGGCCGGGCTCTCCCCCTGCAGCGGCGCGGTCTCGATCCGCACCCGCAGATCGCGTCCAAGTGCCTCGCTCAGCGCTTCTGCGAGACGCCCGTCGATCTGCTCGTTGTAGATGCCGGCCAGTGCGGGGTCGAGCCGGAACCGGAACAGGCCGTCGGTATCCGCGACCAGTTCGCAATTGGCGGCGATCGTCGCCGCCACGCCTCGCAGCGGCAGGGCGCGCTGCAGCGCGAACCAGTCGACGGACACCGGCGCCGTCGGCCGCGGTCCGCCATCGGGCGACGCCGCCGCAGTACGATCCCGCCGGGCTCCGGCAGGCGCGGCAATCCGCCCGGGATCGCTCCCGGGACGGGGCGGTTCAGGCTTTTTTGCGGGAGCGGCAGCCTCCCCGGCTGCCGTCGCTGTCTCACGCGGCAGCTCTGACGCGTCCAGGGGCCGGTAGGCGAGCATGCGCAGCAGCACCATCTCCAGACCACTGCGCGGGTCAGGGGCGTAGGCGAAATCCCGGCGCCCGAGCACGGCCACCTGGTACAGCATCTGCAGGTCCTCGCCGCTGACCTGCCTGGCCCAGCCCAGCAGCTGCTCACGATCGCCGTGTGCCGGGCCGATCGCCTCCGGCGCCGCCTGAGCGATCGCAATGCCGTGCAGCACCGCCAGCAGGTCGGCCAGTGTGCGCTCGTAGTCGGGCGTGTGCGCGGCCAGGGCATCGACCGCTCCGAGCACCCGGGCGGCGTCGAAGCCGAGCAGCGCATCGACCAGGGCGGTCAGCTGCGAGCGGTTGGTCGTGCCCAGCATGTCCAGCACGGTGGCTTCGGAGACGCTGCCGCTGCCCAGCGCCACCGCCTGCTCGGCCAGGCTCAGCGCGTCGCGCAGGCTGCCGTCCGCGGCCCGGGCCAGGGCCCACAGCGCCTGCTCTTCGAATGCCACGGATTCCGCGTCGAAAATCTTGCGCAGCTGCTCCACGATCTGCTCCGGCGGCAGGTTACGCAGATGAAACTGCACGCAGCGCGACAGGACCGTCGCGGGCAGTTTCTGCGGATCGGTGGTGGCCAGCAGGAACTGGACGTGCGGCGGCGGTTCCTCGAGCGTTTTCAGAAGGGCGTTGAAACTGTGCGTGGACAACATGTGCACTTCGTCGATCAAGTACACCTTGTAACGCCCGCGCGTCGGCGCGTACTGCACGTTCTCGAGCAGTTCGCGGGTGTCCTCGACCTTGGTGCGCGACGCTGCATCCACTTCGATCAGGTCGACGAAGCGGCCCTCGTCGATCTCGGTACAGGCCCGACAGACGCCGCAGGGCGTCGACGTGACGCCCTGCTCGCAGTTCAGGCAACGAGCAAGGATACGGGCGATCGTGGTCTTGCCGACGCCACGGGTGCCGGTGAACAGGTAGGCGTGGTGCAGGCGTTGCTCGTCCAGGGCGTTTGCCAGGGCCTTCAGGACGTGCTGCTGGCCGACCGTCTCGGAAAAATGTCGTGGCCGCCAGCGACGGGCGAAGACCTGGTAGGTCATTGGCGCAAAATCCCTTTGGCACGTTGGCACGGCACCCGCGCCGCTGCGAGGCGCGCCGGCGGCGCGCGAGAGACAGTCTATTTCCCACCTCGGGACGAGTCAAAAGCGGCGTAGCCCAGACGTACTAAGATAAGCAGTCCTTAGATAAGCGATTTCTTATCGCAACGCGATTTGCTAGCATGCTCATGCAGTTAGCCGTTTTTCCTGCAACTATAACGATATCTATCGAGGGTAATTCCGCAGCAATGTCCGACTCCGAATCCGTAACCGAAAACAAACCGACGACCCGCCGCCGCTTCGACGCGGCTTTCAAGCTGGCCGCCGTGAACCGTGTCAACGCCGGCGAAGCCCTCAAGACCGTGGCGGCCGACATCCAGGTCAACCCGACCCTGCTCAGCCGCTGGAAGTCGGAACTCCGCTCCGGCGACGAGGGCCGGGAGCCGGCCGCGAAGGCCCGCCGGGGACGCGTCGCGGGCCGCGCACGCAAGGCGCCGGCGGTCGGCGACGGCGCCGAGATCAAGCAGGCGCTGCGCGCCGAACTGCGGAGCCTGGAACAGGAAGCCCGCGACATCGACCGCAAGATCGAGCAGATCAAGGCCACGCTGGCCCTGTACTGAGCAGGCATGCCGGCCAGTTGACGGGCCGGATGGAGCGGCTCCGTCAGAAGAGGGAGGTGGACCCCTACCAGCCGCACCCCGGCACACGCCGAATTGACTACCGTTGCTCCCTTCCGGGCCTGGCGGGGTTTACCAACCGACGTTGCGGGGGGACCAATAAGGGCCACCACAAACCGTAACCGCTAATACTGCCCCAGGCCGGCCGCGCACTCAAGCCTGAAGCGGCCCCGGGCCCGTCAGCTTTCGGTCACAGAAATTGGCTTGACAATCGGTCTTACCGGGGAAACCATACGCGCCCTCAAAGTGGTCGACCGGCAGGCCCCGTCATGTCGCAAGCGTCGCTTATCTCGATAGATCCGCGCGTCCTGAAGGAGGATTACCGCAACTACGACCTCATCGCCCGCTACTGGAACGACGAGTACCGCGGGCGTATCTGGAAGAACAAGCAGCGCGTCGCCGACTGCGAGGGTGCGGACCTCGACGAGATCATGGCCGAGCTCAAGGCCATGGTGGACCAGTTGCAGGCGGACAAGCGCCGCCAGCGCGGACGCCGCAAGCTCGGCGCCGGGGATCTCGCCGAGGCCCTGCGCGGCATCGAGCCCAAGCTGTCGCGGGCCCAGAAGATGATGCTGTCCCTGCAGTCGCGGGCCACCAATCACTCGATCTCGGTCAAGAGCCTGATGCGCCTCGGCGAGTACGGCACCGAAGGACCCGCCTTCGAGGACTACCTGGTGATCGGTCGCCGCTTGGCCGACGAGCTCGCGTACAATCCGAGCACCAAGCGCAAGGGCGCATCACCCGCGCAGGTGATGCTGCTAGAAGATCTCGTCAATGAGGGCAGGCTGTCACCGGAAACGGTGCTGGTCATGCGCGCGGACCTGGTCAGCGCGCTCGAGACCCTCGGCTGGTAGGCGTCGCGCCCGGGCGGGAGCGATCAGCCGCCGTCCAGCAGGGTCGCGTCGAGCTTTCGGGCCACGTCCTCCTGACCGACGTCGAGCTGGACGCCGATGCCGTCCCGATCGATGCGGACCACGCCGGCGCGCAGTCGCAAAGCCCGGCGCGAGGATTCGACGGGCACCTCGATCTCGATGAGCTGGAATGGGCGCAGCCCGCCCGGGCTGGGGCGCAGGTACAGGCCGCTTTTGCTGAAGTTGGCGATGCGCGCCTCGCCGAGCCGGACGCCGGAACGGTAGATGCCGGCACTCGCGCCGCTGTCACTGCGTCGTCCGTATCGATGCTCCACCTGGGCTCTCCCGCGCACAACAACCGGAGCCAGTCTAGTAAGCGGGTCGGCTCCGGCGGATGACGCAGCGCAATTTTCGACCACGGCGTCCTCAGTCGTTGTGGTGGATCGCCTGGCCGAGCATCTCCGGTGTTACCAGCACGATGCCGCTGTCGGTGACGTAGAAGCGCTCGCGATCCGCCGCGGCGTCGTAGCCGATCTCGAGACCCTGCGGCAGCTTGCAGCCCTTGTCGATCACGGCGCGGCGAATCCGGCAGTGCCGGTTGATCTCGACTTCCGGCAGGATCACGGCGTCCTCGATCTCGCAGTAGGAGTGCACTCGCACGTTCGAGAACAACATCGAGTGATCGACGCGCGAACCCGAGATGATGCAGCCGCCGGCGACCATCGAATCGAGCGCCATACCCCGGCGGCCGTCGTTGTTGAACACGAACTTCGCCGGCGGCAGCTGTTCCTGGTAGGTCCAGATCGGCCAGTCGTTGTCGTAGAGATTCAGTTCCGGATCGACGTCGACCAGCTCGAGATTGGCGCGCCAGTAGGAATCGACCGTACCGACATCGCGCCAGTACGCCTGCGTATCGCTGCGCGGATCGCGGAACGGGTAGAACTGCACGACCAGGCGCTCCAGGGCCGAGGGCAGGATGTCCTTGCCGAAATCATGCGAGGAGGCCGCATCCTGGCTCTTGTCCGCGAGCTCCTTCAGCAGGACATCGGTGTCGAATATGTAGATGCCCATCGACGCCAGCGCGCGCCCCGGGCTGCCCGGTATCGGGGCCGGGTTGGCCGGCTTCTCCTGGAAGCCGCGCACGCGCCCCGAGTCGTCGACGGCCATGACGCCGAAAGCCGAGGCTTCTTCGACCGGCACGTCGACGCAACCGACGGTGATGTCGGCGTTCTTCTCGACGTGCTCGGCGAGCATCGCGCCGTAGTCCATCTTGTACACGTGGTCGCCGGCCAGGATGAGCACGAAACTCGGCTCGTGGCCGCGGATGATGTCGGTATTCTGCAGCACCGCATCGGCCGTGCCGCGATACCAGTTGCCGCCCGTCCTCTGCTGCGCCGGCAGCAGTTCGACGAATTCGCCGAGTTCGCCGCGGAAAAAGCCCCAGCCCTTCTGAATGTGGCGGATCAGTGAGTGCGCTTTGTACTGGGTCAGCACACCGACACGGCGGATGCCCGAATTGACGCAGTTCGACAACGGAAAGTCGATGATGCGGAACTTGCCACCGAAGGGCACACCGGGTTTGGCGCGCCAGTCCGTCAGGGGGCCGAGGCGCGAGCCGCGGCCGCCGGCGAGCACCAGGGCCAGGGTTTCCCGCGTCAGGCGACTGACGAAACGCCCGGTATCAACTGACATCTCTGTGCACCTGCGCTTCCGCCACCGTTCGCGGCCCCGCCACCGTCGAACTGCCTACAGTATCGCAGCGGTGTTCGGCGGCGAATTGACGGGGGTCAATCACGGTCGCTGCTGACGCGCGTCCAGGTACAGTCGCAACGGCAGCTTATGATCCTCATCAAGGTACAGGATCAGGCCGTAGCGGTCGTTGTCGTAGTCGTCGACGAGTTCGTAGGGTCGGCGCTGCACGACGGTCTGGCGCTGCAGGTTCTTGGCCCGCACCACGACGGTTTCGATGTCGTCCGTGTAGCGGGGAAGCGACAGGTGAACCTCGCGCAGGCCCTCGTCAGGAGAATGCACGACCTTCGTGACCCGGACCCCGGTCTTGACGTCGACATGGCCGACTTCGAGGTTGATGTCGTCGGTTTCGAGGCCCTGGGCCTGCACGCCCAGGCTCAGGACGACACCGAGGACGACGGTCAGCAGGCTGCGCATCACGAACTCCGCCGGGTGAGTCTGGCTCCAGTATAACGCCGGGACAGGCCGACCGGTGGCTTTCCACCACCGGTCGGTGCGCATCACGACCAGGCGCGCATGCGTTCGATCAGGTCACAGACCCGGTTCGAGTAGCCCCACTCGTTGTCGTACCAGCTCAGACACTTGAGGTAATGACCGCCGGTCACCGCGGTGAACGGTGCGTCGAAGATCGACGAGTGCGGATTGCCGATGACATCGGAGGACACCAGGGGGGCTTCCGAGTACTGCAGGATGCCTTTCAGGGCGCCGGCCGATTCTTCCCGCAGGGCCTCGCGCACGTCATCGGCACTGGCGGACTTCTCGAGCTGCACGTACAGGTCGACCACCGAACCGTCGGCGACCGGCACACGCGCCGCGATGCCGTCGAGTCGCCCCTGCAGTTCCGGCAATACCTTGCCGACCGCTTTCGCGGCGCCGGTGGACGTCGGAATGATGTTCTCGGCCGCGGCACGGCTGCGCCGCCAGTCCGAGTGCGGCACGTCGGCGAGGCGCTGGTCGTTGGTATAGGCGTGCACCGTGTCGATGACGCCCTCGACGATCCCGAAACGCTCGTGCAGGACCTTGGCCAGCGGCGCCAGGCAGTTGGTCGTGCAGCTGGCATTGGACAGGATCCGGTGGTCCGGCGACAGGCCGTCGTCGTTGACACCGAGCACGACCGTGTAGTCGATCTCGTCCTTGGACGGCACGGTCAGGATCGCCCGCTTGGCACCCGCGTCGAGGTGCCAGGCGACCTGCTCACGCTTGCGGAAGATTCCGGTCGCCTCGACGACGACGTCGACCTCCAGCTCGCCCCAGGGCAGCTTGGCGGGTTCGCGCTCGGCCAGCATGCGGGTCGCGCCGCGGCTGGTGATCATCTCGCCGTTCTCGAGGCGCAGCTCACCCTTGAAGTTACCCATGACGGTGTCGTAGCGCAGCAGGTAGCGCAGCACCTCGTCGTCGAACAGGTCGTTGATCGCGACGACCTGGACGTCCTCGCGCTGCTGCAGGATGCGGAAAACCGAGCGGCCGATGCGGCCGAAGCCATTGATTGCAACACGCATGATTACTTCTCCTCCGCGGCCGCGTACGAACGCACGACGTCGAGCACCCGGTGGGCCTGACCGAGCGACTCGTACCAGCTCAGTGTTTTCAGCAGCTGCTTGCCGGCACGCATGCTTCCTTTCAGGTCGAACAGCAGCGACTGCGGGCAGCCGATGACGTCCGAGGATACGATCGGGTCTTCGGCCACGCCGATCAGCGACGGGTGCGCCTGCGCCGCCTTGCGCATGACGTCGCCGACGGCACCGACCTCGACGCCCTGCTGGCGCAGCGCGCAGTTGACGTCGAGCAGCGAACCCTGCTGCACGGGTACGTTCAGCGCGAATCCGCTCAAACGCCCCTCGAGCTGCGGCATGAGGCGCTCGATCCATTGCGCAGACTCGTTGCTGTTGGGAATGATGTTCTCCGCGGCCGAGCGACTGCGCCGGTGGTCGACGCCGGCATAATCCTGCAGCGACTGGTCGCTGGAATAGGCGTGCACCGTGGTCAGCGTCGCCTGCTCGACACCGAAGGCGTCGTCGAGGCACTTGAGCAGCAGACCGAAAGCGACGGTGGTGGCGGACCCGGCCGAGACCAGGCGGTCCTCGGGGCTGATGCTGTCGTCGTTGATGGTCGGCACCACCGTTCGGTCCAGCGGCTCCGATGGCAGGTAACTCATCACCACGCGCGGCGCGCCGGCGTCGAGGTGGCGGCTGAGCATCTGGCGGCTGCGCAGGCGTCCGGTCGCGTCGATCACGCAGTCGACGCCGAAGGCATCCCAGGGCGCCGCGCTGTGGCTGGCCGGAATGATGCGGGTACGAAAGCGGCTGGTGACGAGATAGTTGCCCTCGACCCGGGTTTCCTGGCTGGCATCGGTGGTGCTCTGCAGGAGGTAGTGAAGGATTTCCGGACTGGCCAGGTCCTCGACGACGACGATCTCGATGTCGTCACTGGACATGGCCAGCTGGTAGATCTTGCGCCCGATGTGTCCGAGCCCCATCAGGCCCAGACGAAGGGGTCTCTTCGTCATGATACGTACCTCGTTGTTCAGCTTTTCGGTGTTCGCGCCCGGTAGGCCTCGACCAGGAACCGCGTCGACGGATCCAGAACGGCGGCATCCGACTCCCCGGTCAGCATCGGGTGCAGGGTCTGGCTCAATTCCTTGCCCAACTCTACGCCAAACTGGTCGAAGGAATTAATGCCCCAGATCATGCCTTCGCAGAATGTCCGGTGCTCGTAGAGCGCAATCAGCGCTCCCAGAGTCGACGGCGTGACCGCCGCCATGGAGACGGTGCTGCTCGGCCGGTTGCCGGGAATGCGCAGGTGCGGAGCCAGCCGCTGCGCCTCGGCCTCACCGAGGCCGCGCCGTCGCAGGGTCTCGAGCGCCTGCTCCTTGCTGCGACCGAGCATCAGGGCCTGCGACTGGCTCAGGCAGTTGGCGACCAGCTGGCTGTGC